>CAZBTE010000185.1:0-5111 GCA_964494665.1 uncultured Limnobacter sp. | reverse complement strand
TGCCGCGAGGACGTGATCCAGACGCCGAATCCGCTGTTCCGCCGCGTCGAGGTCAGCGTGTTCGACGAGCAGGGCAGCTTCCGGCTCGCGCGTCTGGTCGGCTTCTCCACGAGGCTGCCGTGAGCGGGCGGCAGCGCGCGCGCGGCTTCACGCTGCTCGAGTTGCTGGTGGCGGTGGCGCTGCTGTCGGTGCTGGCCGTGCTCAGCTGGCGCGGCATGGACTCCGTGTTGAGCGGGCGCGACCGCATCGTCTCGGCCTCGGACGACCTGCGTGCCTTGTCGGTGGCACTGACGCAGATGGAGGAAGACCTGCGGCGTTCGTGGCCGATCCGCCTGCTGGGGCTGCCCGAGTCGTCGATCACCTTTCCGGTCGGCAGCGGCAGCGGCAGCGAGCCGCAGTCGATGGGCCTGCTGCGCGAGACGCGCGGCTCGGACGCAGTGCAGGTGCAGCGCGTGATCTACCGGGTGCGCGACGGCGTCTTCGAGCGCGGCTTCAGCCTGTGGGCGGCTCCGTCACCGGATGGCTCGCAGCAGGTGCCCGAAGCGCCGTTCACGTGGCAGCCGATCCTGCGCGACGTGCAGACGGTGCAGTTCCGCGGCTGGCTCGACGGCCGCGGCTGGATGCCCTCGGCCACGCTTGGCCCGCTGCTGACGGCCGCACAGGCGAGCGAGGGCACTGCGGTGCCGCCTGGCGTCGGCGCACGCGCGGCACTGCCGCAGCTCACCGGCGTCGAAGTGGTGCTGGTGCGGCGCGGCGAGCGGATCGTGCGCGTGTTCGCGGTGACCGACTGAGCATGCGCGCGCATCCGTCCGGACACGGCAAGGCAATGTCGCGCAAGCGGCGCCCGACGGGGCGGCGCCAACGCGCGCGCCAGGCGGGCGTGGCGATCGTGAGCGTGCTGCTGGTGGTGACGCTGGCCACCATGATCGTGAGCAGCCTGTTCTGGCGCGAGCACGTGACGGTGCGTTCGGTCGAGAACCGCCTTGCGCTCGCGCAGATGCGATGGATCGAGACCGCGGTGCTCGACTGGGCTTCGGTGGTGCTGCGCGTGGACCAGGCGAGCACCGGCGCGGTCGATCACCTGACCGAGTTGTGGGCCACGCCGGTGGAGGAAACGGTGCTCGACGAGACCGTCACCGGCGGCGCGCGCATCAGCGACTCCGACGCCAGCGCCCGCCTGGCGGGGCAGATGCTGGATGCGCAGGCGCGCCTGAACCTGAACAACCTGGTGATCGACGGCCAGCCGTCGGCCCCGCATCGCGAAGCCTTCGAACGCCTGCTGTCGATCGTCGGACGGCCGGAGAGCCTGGCCGGTCAACTCCAGGCGCGGCTGCTGCAGGCCTACCCGCCGGTGGTCGACGGACGCCGCCGACAGGCTGCGGCGCTGCCGTTGCTCAAGCTTGCCGACCTGCGCACGGTTCCTGGATTCGACGAGGCGACCATCGCGGCGCTGGAGTCGTTCGTGGTCTTCCTGCCGAAGCGGGTACGATTCGGTGCCTCCGAGTTCGTGACCGAGAACTCGAAGGTGAACGTCAACACCGCCCCGCCGGAGGTGCTGGCGGCCAGCATCGCCGACATCGACCTGCAGTCGGCACGCCGCTTCGTCGAGGGCGTACGACAGAGGACCTTCTTCGCGAGCCTCGATGTCGCGCGTTCGCGCTTCGACGGATCGCCGGTGCTGCCGCCCAACCTGCTGTCCGTCGGTTCGGACTTTTTCTTCGTCAAGGGGGTGGTACGCTTCGGACGCGTCGAATCGCAGAGCGAAGCGCTCCTGTATCGCGGCGCCAATCGCGTGGAACTGATATGGCAGCACAGGTACTGAGAAAGGGCCAGGCGATCGTCTGGCTGCCGCCGCGCGCGATCGGCGAGCGTGCCTTTGCGACCGAGCCCGTGCTGCTCGCGATGCTGCCGGTGGCGGTGTCGGACAAGGTCGGCGGGGGCGCCAACCTGGGCGGCCAGCCAGTGACCGTATTCGGCAGCGCAAGCACCGCGCGCTACGTGCGCGTGAGCCTCGATGCGCTGCCGGTGCTCAAGTCGGCCACGTTGATCTTCGATGCGCGCGACGTCAACCTGCTCCACGTGGTGGTGCCGCCGCTGTCGGGCGCGCGGCTGCAGCAGGCGTTGCCCAACGTCGTCGAAGACCTGCTGCTGCAGGATCCGCAAACCTGTGCGTTTGCGCTCGGCCCGCGCCTGGGCGACGAAGGCCTGCGGCTGGTGGCGGCCGTCGATCGCGCCTGGCTCGAGTTCGTCATCGGCGCGTTCGAGCGTCGCGGCATCGTGGTGCAGGCCGCATGGCCGGCGCAGTTGGCGCTGCCGGTCGGCAACGATCGCACCGCGCTCGCCTGCCTGAACGACGGACTGGCGCTGCGCACCGGCCTTCTCGACGGCATCGGCTGGGGCGCTTCGGCCGACGCCGATGCGCGCGCCGAGGCGATCGCCACGCTGGTGGCAAACGCCGGCACGCCGTCGGCGCCGTTCGCCGAGCCGGCCCCGGACGCAGCGCCGCCCGTCACCATCCCGGACGCCGGCACGGTCGATGGCCTGGCAGCGCGCGAACTGCCCGCCGAGCCGCCGCGGCTGAGGCGCCGGCTGGCGGTGTTCGTCGAGGACGCGGGTTGGCAGACGCCGGTGCTCAAGGCCGCTTCGCGCGCCGGCTTCGAGGCCGACATCCGCGCGTTGCCGTTCCCGGTGGCCGCACCGCTCGACCTGCTGGCGGCCCGTCCCGGTACCGCCGCCGGACGCTGGCTCGCCGACATCGACTGGCGCGCCTGGCGTGCGCCCGCCGCGTTCGCGGCGGCAGCCGCCGTGGTGGCGCTCCTCGGGTTGAACCTGCACTGGGGAACGCTGGTGCACGAGCGTGACGTGCTCGCGACGCAGATCGAGCAGCGTTACCGGCAGACGTTCCCGGCTTCCCAGGTGGTGATCGATCCGCTGCTGCAGATGCAGCGCCAGGTTGCGGGACTGCGCACCCGTGCCGGCCAGGCGGGTCCGGACGATTTCGTGCCGCTGCTGTCGCGCTTCTCGCAGGTGCTCGGCGGGCAGGCGGCCGATTCGATGGCGAGCGTGGAGTATCGCGACGCGCGGTTGCGCGTGCGCTTCCAGCCCGGTTTCTACGAGGCGCGCTCGGTGCGCGACATGCTGGTGCGCAGCGCCCAGCAACAGGGGTTGTCGGTGCGATTCGACGGTGAACGCGAGCCCACCGCCACTGTCGCGCTGCTGCGCTGAAGGCGGAACCGTCCACATGCTCGAGACTCTCCTGCAGCGATGGCAACTGATGACGGCGCGCGAGCGGCGCATCGTCATCGCCGGCGCGGGCCTGCTCGTCATCGTGCTGGCCTGGCTGATCCTGTTCGAGCCGGCGTGGAACGGGCGCCGGCAAGCGCAAGGGCAGCTGCCGACGTTGCGCGCGCAACTGGCGCAGATGGAGCAATTGGCCGACGAGGCCCGGCGGCTCGATGCGGTGCCGGCCGGCACCGATTCGCCGCAGGCAGTGAAGACGCAGCTGGAGCAGTCGATCGACAGCGCCGGCCTGAAACCGACGCTGGCACAACTGTCACACAGCGGCAACCTGTTCGATCTTCGCTTCAAGAGCGTCTCGTACGCCGCATGGCTGGCCTGGCTCGATTCGGCAGCGCGGGCCACACGCCTGCGCGTCGTCGACGTGGCGGTCACGCGCGAGACCGGAATCGGCGTGGTGTCCGTGCGCGTGGCGCTCGAGATGCCGCGGCGCGAAGCGCGCTCGGAGGGCCGCTGATGCGCGTCAACCAGGGACGCCTGCTGGTCTACGGGCTGGTCGGGATCATCGGCGCGGTGGTGGCGCTGGCAGCCGGCGCGCCTGCAGCGTTCGCCGATCGCGCGCTCGAGCGGGCCACCGACGGGCGCGTGCGGCTTGCCGAAACCGACGGCACGATCTGGCGTGGCTCGGGACGGCTGGTGCTGGTGGACCAGGGCGCCAACGAAGGCGCGCGTCGTTCGCTGGCCGGCGTCACGATTCCGGGCCGGATCGACTGGAACGTGCGCGCGCTGCCGCTTCTGCTCGGCCAGGTCGACGCGGCAATCCGCATCGAAGGCATGACGCAGCCGGTCAGGATCCAGGGCGATTACGACGAGGTGCGCATCGGCGGCGGGTCGCTCGCGCTGCCGTCGGTGGAGCTGGGGCGCATGGGCTCGCCGTGGAACACACTGCGTCCTTCGGGCGCACTGAGCCTGCGCTGGGAAAACCTGCTGCTGAAGCAGGGCGCACTGGAAGGCCGGGCACAGATCGAGCTTCGCGACGCGTCGTCGGCGATGACGCCGGTGCGGCCACTCGGAAGCTACCGGGTCGAGATCGTCGGCCGGGGCGGGCAGGCAGACCTGAGCATCCAGACGCTGGCAGGACCGCTGCGCCTGCAGGGTTCGGGCAGCTTCAATGCGCGCAACGGACTCAGGTTCACGGCCGAGGCGCAGCCCGACGCAGTGGAGCGGGCGCGTCTCGAGTCGTTCCTCGGATTGATCGGCCGGCGCGAAGGCGCCAAGACCGTCATTAGAATAGGGGCATGAGCGTGTACCAGACGAGCGGGCGTTCGCCTGCAGCGCCGCCGTCCGGCGGCAGCTCGAAACGGGGGCAGGGGGTGCGTCGGTGGCTCGGCATCATGCTGCTCGCCGCGTTGCCCGGCCTCGTCATGGCGCAGGCACCGCAGCAGGCGCAGCCCGCTGATGCAGCGCCCGCTGCGGCACCGGCCGCGGTGCGCAAGCAGCAGGGCGACACCGTCACGCTGAACTTCAAGGATGCCGACGTCGACTCGGTCATCGGCGCGTTCGGCCATCTGCTGAACCGCACGTTCGTGATCGATCCGCGCGTGCGCGGCAAGATGACGCTGGAGACGCCGCAGCCGGTCACGCGCGCGCAGGCGTGGCTGTTGCTTCAGTCGGCGCTGCGCTCGCAGGGCTTCGCGGTCGTGCAGGCGGGCCAGCTCACCAAGATCGTTCCCGAGGCCGATGCCAAGCTGCAGTCGACGCCGGTCACGGCCGGCCGTGCGCCGTCGGCGGCGGGCGACCAGGTGGTCACGCAGATCTTCCGGCTGACCTACGAGTCGGCCACCAACCTGGTGCCGGTGCTGCGTCCACTGATC
>CAZBTE010000184.1:0-5115 GCA_964494665.1 uncultured Limnobacter sp. | reverse complement strand
AAGGCCTGGACTGCCGCGTCGTTCCGCATTCCGACCGCCGACCTGGCGGCCGAGACGCAGGCCGGAAAGGCGATGAGCGCGATCCGGGACTTGCCGCGCGTGGCGGCGCTGGCGGGAGGCCTGCCGATCGAGGCTGCCGGCTCGACGGTGGCCGGCATCGGCGTCTCGGGCGCCCCGGGCGGCGACGCCGACGACGTTTGCGCGCGTGCGGGCATCGAGGCGATCCGCGCCGACATCGAGATGTAGACGATGATGCTGGCGCGCCCCCCGCAGCGCGACGGCGACCCGTCGCGCGACTGCGGCTGCGAGCGGCATCCGCGGTTGCGCGTCGTGCTTTGGCTGTTGTGGCTGGCGGTGGCGCTCGGGCTGGCGATCTTCACCGGGCACGGTCTGTCCTAGTTGCGGGGCGCCGGCAGCCGCTGAGCCGGGGTTCGGCCCCGTTGTCGTTCAGAATGCCGGCCATGCCGACGTTCTTGCGATACCTGCCGGCGCGCGCCTGCGGCGCGGTGGCGCTGCTGTGGTGGGCGGCCGGCGCGAGTGCGCAGACGCCCGAGGAGCGCTGCATGCTCGAGGAGATGCGCCTGGCGGCGCCTTCGACCACCGTCGAGGAGATCCGCGACGCGTGTCGCGAAGCGCGCCGCCTGCCGCCCGAGCGCATCGCGCCGCCGGTCGAGGCATTCCCCGTGCCGGCCCCGAGCGCCGCCGAACCGGCTGCCGAACCTGCGAGCGGAAGCGCCGATGCGACGCCTGCGGCGGCGTCCGCAACGACGCCTGACGCAGCGCCCGTCGCGACGTCCATCGCCGCGGCTGATTCACCGGTGCGCCGGCGCATCGATGACGAGGCGTTGGTGTGGGGCGAGCGCTTTGCGCTGCTGCCGCATCGACCGAACTACCTGCTGCCGGTTACGCATGCCTTCGAGCAACCAGCCAGCGTGGGTGCCGGATCGGTGCAGCGCAACGAGGTCAAGTTCCAGATCAGCTTCAAGTTTCCGCTCACCCCGCCGTTGTACGAAGGTCGCGCGGCACTCTTCTTCGGCTACACCGGACAGTCGTGGTGGCAGGCCTACAACGACGAGAGCTCGAGCCCGTTTCGTGAGTACAGCCACGAGCCAGAAGTGTTCGCAGCCTGGGTACCCGCGATGCGGCTGTTCGGCTGGGACTGGCGACTCGCCAGTGCAGGCCTGGTGCATCAGTCCAACGGCCGTTCGGGCCCCAGTTCCCGGAGCTGGAACAGGCTGTTCGCCGAGATGCAGCTCGATCGCCCCGGACCCTGGTGGATCAGCCTGAGGCCGTGGTGGCGCATTCCCGAGGGCGACAAGCCGAGCCCCGAATCGCCGAAGGGCGACGACAACCCGCTGATCACGCGCTACATGGGGCACGGCGAGCTGCGCATCGGCTACGCCGGAAGCGAGAACAACTGGACTCTGACGATGCGCCGCAGCCTGTCCAGTGGCGGCAAGGGCGCGGCGCAGCTCGACTTCAGCCGGCCCACCGGATTCAGCCCCCGGCTGCGCTGGCATGTGCAGTACGTCGACGGCTACGGCGAGAGCATGCTCGACTACGACATTCGCGTGCGCCGGCTGGGTGTCGGCGTGATGCTCAACGACTGGTTCTGAGCCGGTGGCCGGCACCGGTGGGCGGTGCCGGGCAGAGGGTGCGGGCTTCAGGCGTAGAGCGCTTCGATTTCCCCGGCGTAGGCCTGGTAGATGCTGGACCGGCGCACTTTCATCGTTGCCGTCACCTCGCCGTCGTCGTGGTCGAGTTCCTTCACGAGCAGGTGGAAGCGGCGAATCTGCGAGACCGGTGCGAGTTGCGCGTTGCCACGCGCGATCTCTGCCTCGATCAGCTCGCGTACGCGCGGATGCTCGGCGAGCGAGCGGAAGTGGGTGAACGCGATGCGCTGCGACTCGGCCCACCTGCTCACCGTCTCGAAGTCGATCTGCACCAGTGCGGACGCAAAGCGGCGCCCCTCGGCAATCACGATGCACTCGCGAATGAAGGGACTCGCCTTCATCGTGTTCTCGATCTCCGAAGGCGTGAGGTTCTTGCCGCCGGCCGTGATCATGATGTCCTTCAGGCGGTCGACGATGCGCAGCTGGCCGTCGTCTTCGCGCACGACGTCGCCGGTGTGCAACCAGCCGTCGCGGATCGCGGCGGCGGTCGCCTCGGGGCTCTTGTAGTAGCCCGCGAACACCATGCCGCCGCGCACCAGAAGCTCCCCGTCGTCGCCGATGCGGTGTTCGACGCCCAGCGTCGGCTCGCCGACCGTGCCGATGCGAACGGCGTCGAGTCGCTGCCCGGTGATCATGCCGGTCGACTCGGTGAGGCCATACACTTCGATCAGCGGGACGCCGAGGGTGCGGAAGAAGTGCACCACCGCTGGAGGGATCGGCGCCGCGCCGGTCAGCGCGACGCGCGCGCGGCGCAATCCCACGAAGTTCTGCAGCGCGCGAAAGATCGCGAGGTAGGCGAGCGCGAAACGCACCTTCTCGGCTGGCGTGCGTTGCGCCGGCGCCTTCTCGGCAAAGCCGCTGCACGCTGCCATCGCACGCACGAACAGCGCGCGACGCACGCGGCCGGTCTCCTGCATCTTGATGTGGATCGACGCGTGCAGCTTCTCCCAGATGCGCGGCACGCCGAGGAACATCGTGGGCGCCACTTCGCGCAGGTCTTCCTGCACGGTGCGGATCGACTCGCCGAAGTTCACCTGCGAGCCGAGGTAGATCGGCACGAACGTGGTCAGCATCTGTTCGGCCACGTGGCACAGCGGCAGGTACGACAGGTGGGTGGTGTCCGGGCCGAGCTGCAGGCGTTCGACAATGCCGGGCACGACCGACCGGATGTTTGCGTAGCTGATCATCGCCCCCTTGGGCTTGCCGGTGGAGCCCGAGGTGTAGATCATCAACGCGATGTCGTCGAGCGTCTGAGCGGCCAGCACCTCGTCGACCAGCGACGGGTGCTGCGCCTCGTGCCGTTCACCCAGCCGCTCGAGGTCGTCGAACGACATCACCAGGTCACGGTGCTCGGGTGGCGTCTCGCGCAGACCCTTGCGTTCGACCACCACGATGGCGCGCAGCCGCGGCAGTTGCGCGCGTGCCGCGATGACCTTGTCGGTCTGCTCCTGGTCCTCGCAGACGACGATGTCGACGTCGGCGTGCGCCAGCACGTAGCTGACTTCGGGCGTCGGGCTGGTCGGATACACGCCGACGGTCACGGCGCCAACCAGGCTCGTGCCGAGCTGCGCGAGCACCCATTCGAGGCGGTTCTCCGAGACGATGCCGACGTGGCCGCCCGGTGGCAGGCCGAGCGCGCGCAGGCCGTGCCCGACGTGGCGCGAGCGTCGCAACCAGGTCTGCCAGTCGATCGGGTTCCAGATGCCGAAGTCCTTCTGGCGGATCGCGATCGCATGGGGGCGGCGCTGCGCCTGCTCGCGCAGCATCTGTGCCAGCGTGAGCGCGGGCAGTTCCGACACCGTGGACGCGGTCGCTCGGTTCACGACAGCCAGCGCTTGCGGCGCTTGTAGTGCTTGAGGTTGCGAAAGCTGCGCGACTCGCCGGCGCCTCCCATGCCGAGGTAGAACTCGCGCACGTCCTGGTCGGCCGCGAGTCGTTCGGCGCTGCCGTCGATGACGACCTTGCCCGTTTCCATGATGTAGCCGTAGTGTGCGACCGCCAGCGCCACCGATGCGTTCTGCTCCACGAGCAGCATCGACACGTCCTGCTCGGCGTTGATGCGCGCGATGATCGTGAAGATGCTCTCGACCAGCAGCGGAGAAAGCCCGAGCGAGGGCTCGTCCAGCAGCATCAGTCGGGGCCGGGCGATCAGCGCCCGGCCGATCGCCAGCATCTGCTGTTCGCCGCCCGACAGGTAGCCGGCCAGGCCGCGCCGGCGCTCGAACAGGCGCGGGAAGTACTCGTAGACCAGTTCGAAGCGCGCGCGGTCAGTCTGGGCCAGGCAAACGGCGAGCGGAACGAATCCCCGCTCAGGTGCGAAACGGATAGAGGTGGAAGAAGCGGCGCATGCGCCGCCAGACTTCCGCCAGCCCGTGCGGTTCGAAGATCAGGAATCCGACGATCAGCGCGCCGAACACGATCGTGCGTACCGGCGAGAGGACCACGGCCGCGTTCTCGCCGAGTGGCAGCCAGCCGACGATCAGCTTGAGCAGTTCGGGCACCATCGTCATGAACACCGCCCCGAGAATGCCGCCGAGGATCGTGCCCATGCCACCGACGATGATCGCGGCAAGGAAGAAGATCGACATGATCAGCGGAAAGCTTTCGGGCGTGACGACGCGGAAGAAGTAGGCCCACAGGCCGCCGGCCACGCCCGCGTAGAACGACGACAGGGCGAACGACAGCAGCTTGTAGCGCAGCAGCGGGATGCCGAGCACCTCGGCCGAGATGTCGCGGTCGCGGATCGCGATGAAGGCGCGGCCGATGCGCGTGCGGAACAGGTTGGCAGCGCCCGCAACCATCAGCACCGTCAGTGGAACGATCAGCCAGTAGATGCGGAACGACGTGTCGAGCGCGACCCCGAACAGGCTGGCGGGCGGCACCGACAGGCCGGCCGTGCCGCCGGTGACCGACGTCCAGTTCGCGAACAGGAAGTGCGCGATGAAGGACGCTGCGATCGTGGAGATGGCCAGGTACAGACCCTTGACGCGCAACGACGGAATGCCGACGACGATGCCGCCGGCCATCGCGACGACGCCCCCGGCAGCGAGGTTCAGCAGCGCCGGCGTGCCGGCGCGCAGCTCGAGCACCGCCACCGTGTATGCGCCCAGACCCATGAATGCCGCCTGACCGAGACTGACCAGTCCGGTGTAGCCGGTAAGGATGTTCAGCCCGGTGGCGCTGGCCACATGGATCGCCACCAGGCAGGCGAGGTACAGCCAGTACGAATTGGCGACGAACGGGAACACGCACAGCACTGCGGCGAGAATGCCCATCCACGCCCATTGCGTGCGCGTGTCGAACAGCGCTTCGTCGGCTGCATGGCTCTGGTGGGCGGCGCCGATCCTCATGGCAACCTCGCGTCGCCGGCAATGGTGCAGGCTGGGCTCAAAGTCGCTCGACCTCGTGGGTACCGAACAGCCCGTACGGACGGCTCATCAGG
>CAZBTE010000183.1:0-5126 GCA_964494665.1 uncultured Limnobacter sp. | reverse complement strand
AATGATTCCTCCGGTCGCCGCGATGGCTGCCGAGAACGGAGCATCGAGGAGACAAGGCCCTTGCAGGTACTGCAAGTTCTGGTCGGTGGCATCGCTCAAGGCTGCATCTACGGACTCATTGCGCTCGGGTTCGTCCTGATCTACAAGGCGACCGAAACGGTCAGCTTTGCGCAGGGCGACCTGATGATGCTCGGCGCCTTCCTGGGCCTGGCGCTGATGACGGCCCTCGGGTTTCCGTTCTGGCTCTCCGTGCTCTCGGCGATCGTCGCCATGGGCTCGTTCGGCATCCTGCTCGAGCGCGTCGTTATTCGCCCGATCCTCGGGCAACCCGCCTTCGCGATCGTGATGCTCACGATCGGCATCGGCTATGTCGCGCGCGGCGCCATCACGATGATTCCGAACGTCGGCACCGACACGCACACGCTGCCGGTGCCGTACCGCAACGAGGTACTGAACCTGGGCGGCGTGGTGTTCGCGGTCGAGCAACTCGCGGTGATCGGCGTCACGGCCGTTCTGTGCCTGCTGCTCTACCTGGTCTTTCGCCACAGCAAGGTGGGCATCGCGATGCAGGCGGCCTCGCAGAACCAGCTTGCCGCCTATTACATGGGCATTCCGGTCAAGCGGCTGAACGGCCTCGTGTGGGGACTCGCAGCGGGGGTGGCCGCGGTGGCCGGGCTGCTGCTCGCACCGATCACCTTCATCCACGCGAACATGGGCTTCATCGGCCTGAAGGCGTTCCCCGCCGCGGTGGTCGGCGGCTTCGGCAGCCTGCCGGGTGCCATCGTCGGCGGCCTGATCATCGGCGTGGTCGAATCGATGGCCGGGTTCTTCCTGCCCGAGGGCTTCAAGGACGTCGCCCCCTACGTGGTCGTGCTGATCATGCTGATGATCAAGCCGAACGGGCTGTTCGGCGAAAACCTGCGCAAGAAGGTGTAGCGGCGTGCGCTTCGTCTTCAAGACCACTTACGACCAGGACATCGACCTCGCCAGGCACGGCGGCCACCGCTTCTGGTATTCGGCGCTGTTGCTCGCGCTGATCGCAGGACCGTGGCTGTTCTCCGAGTACTGGCTCGCGCAGCTCACCTTCGTGCTGATCTACGGAATCGTCGGGCTCGGGCTCATGTTGCTGTCCGGATTCACCGGGCTGTTCTCGATCGGCCATGCCGCCTTCCTCGGGGTGGGCGCCTATACGCAGGCCGTGCTCGCGACGATGGGCTGGCCGTTTCCGCTGTCGCTGGCCGTGGCCGCCGGACTGTCGGCGGCGGTGGGTGCGGTGGTCGGCCTGCCGGCGCTGCGGGTGAAGGGCATCTATCTCGGCATTGCCACGCTCGCGTTCGGCTTCATCGTCGAGGAAGCGCTCGCGCGCTGGGAAAGCGTCACCGGCGGCAACGCCGGCAAGATGGTGCCCACGCTCGACATCTTCGGCTGGAAGGCCGACACCTCACAGTCGTTCTACTTCGTTTGCCTCGTGTGCGCGGTGCTGTGCACGCTGATCGTGCTGAACCTGCTGCGCTCGCCGACCGGTCGCGCGTTCGTCGCGATCCGCGACTCGGAGATCTCGGCACAGAGCATGGGCATCCACCTCGCCCGCTACAAGACGCTGTCGTTCATGATCAGCGCGGCACTGGCCGGCGTGGGCGGCGCCCTGTACGCGCACCAGATCCGTTTCCTGTCGCCCGACCAGTTCGGCATCATCCAGTCGATCGACCTGCTGCTGATGATCGTGATCGGAGGGCTCGGCTCGATCCACGGCGCCTTCCTGGGCGCCGCGTTCCTGATCACGATGCCGCAGCTCATCTCGCTCGGCAAGGACCTGTTGCCGCCCGCGATCGGCCAGGCGGTCGGCCTGCAGGGCGTGGTCTACGGCGTCGTGCTGATCGTCTTCGTGCTGTTCGAACCGTTCGGCCTGTATGGGCGCTGGCTGAAGATCCGCACCTGGTTCCAGCTGTTCCCGTTCTACCGCAAGGGGCTGTTCAGGCGGCAGAAGACCTTCCAGAAGTCGGACCGCCTGAAATGAGCGACGCACTGCTTTCGGCGCGCTCACTCACCGTACGCTTCGGCGGTGTCCTCGCGGTCAACGACGTGAGCTTCGACGTGCGGCGCGGCGAGGTGTTCACGCTGATCGGCCCGAACGGCGCGGGCAAGACCACGGTGTTCAACCTGATCAGCCGCATCTACACGCCCAGCGGGGGGTCGCTCGCGTTCGAGGGCCGGCCGCTCGGCGAGATCGCGCCGCACCGGATCGCAGGCCTGGGTATCGCCCGCACGTTCCAGAACATCGAGCTGTTCGAGCATGCGACGGTGCTTCAGAACCTGCTGATCGGACGCCACATCCATCGCCGCAGCAACCTGTGGAGCGAGATGGTGTTCGCGCCGTCGGTGCGCACGGCCGAGCGCGAGACGCGGCGCAAGGTCGAGGAAGTGATCGACTTTCTCGACCTGCAGCACTATCGCGACACGATGGTGGTGGGGCTGCCCTACGGCGTGCGCAAGGTGGTCGAGCTGGCACGCGCGCTTTCCACCGAACCGAAGCTGTTGCTGCTCGACGAGCCGTCCTCCGGGCTGAACGTCGAGGAGACCGGCGACATGGGTTTCTGGATCCAGGACATCCGCGACGACCTCGGCATCACGGTGCTGATGGTCGAACACGACATGTCGCTCGTCTCGATGGTGTCCGACCGCGTGCTCGCAATGAACCAGGGCGAGGTGCTCGCCGTCGGAACGCCCGCCGAGGTGCAGGGACACCCCGGCGTCATCGAGGCGTATCTCGGCACTGCCGACGACGCGAGTTCGCTGCGCAGGCCCGCGTCATGAGCGAGACGATCCTGAAGCTGCTTAACGTGGAGAGCGCCTACGGCCCGATCAAGGCGATCCGGGGCGTCAGCCTGACGGTTCGCCAGGGCGAGATCGCCACGGTGCTGGGCTCCAACGGCGCAGGCAAGACGACGATCCTGAAGACGATTTCGGGCATCCTCGATCCGCGCAAGGGTTCGGTCGAGTTCCACGGCCAGGACATCACTGCGCGCGATCCTGCCTACATCGTGCAGCGCGGCCTGTGCCACGTCCCCGAGGGCCGCGAGGTGTTCCCGCTGCTCTCGGTGCGCGACAACCTGATGATGGGCGCGTACACGCGCAGCGACCGCGACGGCGTGGCGCGCGACCTGGAGGCGGTGTACGGCTACTTTCCCATCCTGCGCGAGCGCCAGGCGCAGGACGCCGGGCTGCTGTCAGGCGGGCAGCAACAGATGCTGGCCATCTCGCGCGCCATCATGGCAGCCCCGCGCCTGATCCTGCTCGACGAGCCGAGCCTGGGGCTGTCGCCGAAGCTCACCAAGGAAATCTTCGAGATCGTCGTGCGCATCAACCGCGAGCGCGGCACGACCATGCTGCTGGTCGAACAGAACGCCAACATGGCGCTGAACGCCGCCGACTACGGATACGTGCTGGAGAACGGACGCATCGTGATGGAGGACCGTTGCGCGGTGCTGCGCGACAAGGAGGACATTCGCGAGTTCTACCTCGGCATCCGCGAGACCGGCGCACGCGGCGAACGGCGCTGGAAGAAGAAGAAGACCTGGCGGTGAAGCCATGAGCGTGCTCTGGAGCCTCGATCACATTCGCCCGAACCACGATATCGTCGTGCCGGGAGCGACCATCCCGCAGATGTTCCTCAATGCCGTGGCGATGCGCGGCGACGCCGTGTTCATGCGTGAAAAGGAACTCGGCCTGTGGCGAAGCTCGTCGTGGAAGGAGACCGGTCGCGCGGTGCGCGAGACGGCAGCGGGCCTGCTCGCACTGGGCCTGCAACCCGGCGATTGCGTCTCGATCCTGTCCAACACCGTGGTCGAGTGGGTGATCGCCGATCTCGCCGTGCTGTGCGCCGGCGGTGTCTCGAGCGGCATCTACCCCACCGACGCCGCCAACCAGGTCCACTACCTCTGCGAGGATTCGCGCACGACGGTCCTGTTCGTCGAGGACGACGAGCAGCTGGACAAGGCGCTCGAAGTACGCGACCGGCTCCCGCTGCTGCGCCGGATCGTGGTCTTCGACATGGAGGGGCTGAGGCAATTCGACGACCCGATGGTGATCAGCCTGGAAGCACTTCGGGCGCTGGGCGCCGAATACGACGCCGCACACCCCGGCGAGTTCGACGCCCGCAGCGCCGCCCCGCGGCCGGAGGACCTGGCGATTCTCATCTACACCTCGGGGACCACGGGCCGCCCGAAGGGCGCGATGATCAGCCACGAAAACGTCGTCTATACGGTGCGCGGGTACAACCTGCTGATCGCGCAGAACGAGCACGACGAGCGCATGTGCTTCCTGCCGTTGTGCCACGTTGCAGAGCGCCTGGGCGGCGAGTATTTCGCGCTCTATTCGGGCGCGCGGTTGAACTTCGTCGAGAATCCCGACACGGTGCCCGAGAACGTGCGAGAGATCGCCCCCACCGTGATCGTCGCGGTGCCCCGCGTGTGGGAGAAGTTCTATTCGGCGGTATCGATCGCGATCGCCGAGGCCTCGCGCGTGCAACAACTCGCGTACCGCTGGGCGATCGGCATCGGGCAGCGCGTGTCCGCACACGTTCTGGAGGGGCAACCCGTACCGGCCATGCTCAGGGTGGCATTCCGCCTCGCACGCGTGCTCGCGCTGGACAACGTGCGCCGCATGATCGGCATTCACCGCGCGCGCTATGTGGTGACCGGCGCTGCGCCGATCTCTCCCGACCTGGTGCGCTGGTACCTCGCGCTGGGCGTGCCGATGCTCGAGGTGTGGGGCCAGACCGAGTCGGGCGGGGCGTCCACCGGCATGCCGGCGCTGCGCATGAAGCCCGGCTCGATCGGTCCCGCCGCCCCCTACAACGAGGTGAAGCTGGATCCCGAGACGGGCGAACTGCTGGTGCGCGGCCCGAACGTCTTCATGGGCTACCTGAACCAGCCGGACAAGACCGCCGAGGCGATCGACGCCGACGGCTGGCTGCACACGGGAGACGTGGGCACGGTGGACGGGGACGGATACTTTCGCATCACCGACCGGATGAAGGACATCATCATCACGGCCGGCGGCAAGAACGTCACGCCGAGCGAGATCGAGAACGAGCTGAAGTTCTCGCCGTACATCACCGACGCGGT
>CAZBTE010000182.1:0-5143 GCA_964494665.1 uncultured Limnobacter sp. | reverse complement strand
GATGGAGGCGGCCTGTTCGGAGGGATCCCGGGTGCGGTTCTCGCGCAGGCGATTCAGGTTGCCGCCGGCGCAGAAGTGCTCGCCTTCGCCGGTCAGCACGATCGCGCGCACGCCCGCATCGTCGGCGGCAGCACGCATCGCGGCGGCGCCGTCGCGGTAGATGTCGGGGTGCATGGCATTGCGCGCTTCCGGGTTGGAGATGCGCAGCACCAGCACGGCACCGTGACGCTCCGACAGCAGACGCGCGGCCACGTTCAGTCCTCGTGCAGCAGCGACAGGCCGAGTTGCGCGCGCCGACGCAGCCAGCCGCCGGGGCGGTAGCGCGGGTCGCCGGTGAGCCGGTACATGTTCTGCAGGATCTCGAGCACCGTGCCGGCACCCAGCGCGTCGCCCATCGCGAGCGGCCCGAGCGGGTAGCCAAGGCCCGTGCGCACCGCATTGTCGATATCGGCCGGCGAGGCGATGCGCTGCTGTGCGATCTCGGTGCCGACCGACACGATCATTGCGAGCACGCGCTGGGCGACGAAACCAGGGCTGTCGCGCAGCATCGACACCGGCACGCCGTCGGCGGCGAACAGCGCGTGCGCCGCGTCACGATAGTCGGGGCGGGTGGCCACGGTGGGCATCAGCACGCGACGTCTGCAGTGGCCCGGCGCGAGCGAAAACAGTGCGTCGACGGCGACCGTGCGCTCGGCCGGCAGGCCCTCGGCGGCAGCGCTTGCGTCGAGCCCGAGCGGCGCGACCAGCACCAGCGCGTGCTCGGTAGGTCGAGGCGTATCCAGGAGCACGCCTCTCAGCGCGGTGACCGCCTCGCGCACTGCCGCGGCGCGCGGGCCCGGCGCGATCCACACCGGGGGCAGCACCGCCACCGTGGGCACGTCCGGCTCGCGCGGCGCCTGCTGGCGGCCGTCGCGGTAGGCGTAGAAGCCTTCGCCGGCCTTGCGCCCGGTCAGTCCGGCGGCCAGCCGCTGCGCGCCGATCACCGACGGACGAAACCGCGGTTCGTCGTAGTACTGGCGGTAGATCGACTCCATGACCGGCTGCGATACGTCGAGTCCGGTCAGGTCGAGCAGCTCGAACGGGCCGAGCTTGAAGCCGCCGCGCTCGAACGCCACCTGCTCACGCAGGATCCGGTCGATGGTCGGCACGTCGGCAACGCCTTCGCCGAGGGCCTTGAGCGCCTCGGTGCCGAAGCCGCGTCCGGCGTGGTTGACGATGAAGCCGGGAGTGTCCTGCGCGACCACCGGCAGGTGTCCGGTGACGCGCGTGAGCGCCGCGAGCCGCTCCACCACGGCGGGGTCGGTGCGCACGCCGTGGACGATCTCGACGACCTTCATCAGCGGCACCGGATTGAAGAAGTGATAGCCGGCCACGCGCTGCGGACGACGACAGGCGGCAGCGATGGCGGTCACCGACAGCGACGAGGTGTTGGTGGCGAGCACCGCATCGTCGGCGACGAGCGCCTCGAGCTGCACGAACAACTCGCGCTTGACGTCGAGCCGCTCGACGATGGCCTCGATGACCAGGTCGCAGTCGGACAGCGCGGCCAGCGCATCGGCCGGCTCGAGTCGCGCCCGCGCGCCGGCGGCGTCGTCGGCGCTCATGCGGCCTTTTTCGACCAGCTTCGCGAACGTGTCGGCGACACTGGCGACAGCCGAGGCGAGCGCTGTGGCGTTGTTGTCGTACAGGCGCACGGCGATGCCGCTCTGGGCGAACAGTTGCGCAATGCCCCGGCCCATGGCGCCGCTGCCGACGACGCCGATCCGCTGGAAAGGGTGTGTGCTCATGCGCCCGATTCTACTGGAGCGAAGCGATACACTGGCGGCGCGGCTGCGGGCCTGGTTGCAGGCCCACCGATCCGGAGGGTGTCGTGATGCTGGTACTGTGCGGCTTCGCATTCAGCAACTACTACAACAAGGCCAAGCTGGCCCTGCTCGAGAAGGGCATCGAGTTCAGCGAGGAGCTGAACTGGGCGGCCAAGGACGAACCGACGCTGCAGGCGAGCCCGCTCGGCAAGGTGCCGTTCCTGCGCACCCGGGACGGAACCCTGAGCGAATCGCAGGTGATCGTCGAATACCTCGAGGATGCGTACCCGCAGGTTCCGCTGCTCCCTGCCGATCCGTTCGAGCGTGCCAAGGTGCGCGAACTGGTCACGTTCGTCGAACTGCACATGGAGCTGGTGGCGCGCCGCGTCTATGCGCAGGCGTTCTTCGGCGGTACCGTCTCGCAGGGCAACATCGACTCGACCCGGCGCGACCTGGAGCGCGGCATCCGCGGCTTCGCACGCCTGGCAAAGTTCTCGCCGTACCTGGCGGGCGAGCATTTCACGCTCGCCGACTGCGCCGGCGCCGTGCACCTGCCGGTGATCTCGCTGGCCTGCAAGGCGATCTGGGGCGAGGATCTGCTGGCGTCGCTGCCGGTGCGTGACTACCTGAAGCGGGTCGGCGAGCGACCGACGGTGCAGAAGGTACACGCCGATCGCAAGGCGAACAGCGAGCTGATGGCGAAGGTGCGCGCGAAGTAGTCTCGGACGGAAGGACTAAGCCTGACCCGATGCGCGCTCGAACGCCTGCCGCTCGGCGTCGCGCGCAGCGCTGCATTCGAGCCAGCGCTCTTCGAGCGCGTCCTTCTCGCGCTCGAGTGCGGCACGTTCTCGTCCCAGTGCGCCGGCGGCGGCCGGATCGCGATAGACGTCGGGGTCGGCCAGCCGCGCTTCCAGGGGACCGAGCGTTGCCTCGATTGCCGCCAGGCGCTGCTCGATCGCGTCGATCTCGCGCTCCAGTGGCCGCAAGCGCTCGGCCAACTGCGAGCGACGCTGTGCGGCCAGCCGTCGGTCGTCGCGCCGGCTCGCGCCCGCGCCGTCGGCACGCGCCGACGTACCTGCGACAACAGGGCGGGCCGGACCGGCTCCAGTCGCCGTGCCCATCGTAGCGCCCGACGCAGCGCCCGTCGCCGAGCCCGTTGCACGTTGCGCCGCCGCAGTGGCGCTCGTCGCACCGCGCGCAAGCCACTCGGCATAGTCGTCCAGATCACCGTCGAACTCGTGCAGTCCGCCGTCGCGTACCAGCATCAACGTGTCGGCGACGGCGCGCAGCAGGTAGCGATCGTGCGAGACCAGCAGCACCGCGCCGTCGAAATCGGCCAGCGCGTCGGCCAGCGCGTCGCGTGCCTGGGCATCGAGGTGGTTGGTGGGTTCGTCCAGCACCAGCAGCTGCGGACGATCGTGCAGCATCAGCGCGAGCGACAGGCGCGCCTTCTCTCCGCCCGACATCGGCCCCACTGGGCGCGTGGCCGCCTCGCCCGAGAACCCGAAGCGGCCGAGGTAGTCGCGCAGCGACTGCTCGCGTTCGGCGGGTGCCTTGCGCTGCAACTGCGCGAGCGCCGACTCGTCGCCGCGCAGGCGGTCCACGCCTTGCTGCGCGAAGTAGCCGATGCGCACCGAACGTGCCGTGCGCACTTCGCCATCCAGCGGCGCCAGCTCGCCCACCAGCGTGCGGATCAGCGTGCTCTTGCCGGCGCCGTTGCGTCCGAGAAAGCCGATGCGCGCACCGCGACGCACCGTGAGGGCCACCGCGCGCAGCACCGGCGCGCAGCCAGGGTAGCCGGCGTCGAGATCCTCGGCCTGCAACAGCGGGTCGGGACAGTCGCCCACTTCGTGCAACACGAAATCGATGCCGCGTAGGCTGCGGATCGGGGCGACCGCGGCCATCCGCTCGAGCGCCTTGATGCGGCTCTGCGCCTGGCGCGCCTTCGTCGCCTTGGCGCGGAAGCGCGTGATGAAGGCCTGCAGGTGCGCGACGCGCGCGTCGTAGCTGGCGCGCGCGCGCTCGGCCTGAAGTTGCCGCTGCGCGCGCAGCCGCTCGAACTCGCTGTAGCCGCCGGCATAGCGCACCAGTTTGCCGTCGTCCAGGTGAAGCGTTGCGGTGGCCACGCGATCGAGGAAATCCCGGTCGTGCGAGACGACGATGACGGTTCCGGGGTAGCGCAGCAGCCAGCGCTCGAACCACAGGATCGCATCGAGGTCGAGGTGGTTGGTCGGCTCGTCGAGCAGCAACAGCTCCGAGGGCGCGAACAGCGCGCGCGCCAGGTTCAGCCGCATGCGCCATCCGCCCGACAGTGCGTCGACCGGCTGTTCGGCCTGCGCGGCGTCGAAGCCCAGTCCGGCCAGCAGCGCACGGCAGCGCGCTTCGGCGTCCAGCCCGCCGGCTTCCTGCCACTGGTCGTGCGCGTGTGCCAGCGCGGTGCCGTCGCCGTCGTGCCCGGCGCGTTCGATCTCGCGTGCCGCGGCGGCCAGGCGCGCGTCGCTGGCAACGATGAAGCGCCAGGCGGGCAGCGCACTGGAAGGCAGTGCCTGCTCGAGCCGGATCGAGGCGCGCCACGGCTGCACGATGTCGCCCGTGTCGGGGTGCATCTCGCCGGCGAGGGCGGCCAGCAGCGTCGTCTTGCCGGCGCCGTTGCGGCCGATCAGCGCAATGCGCTCGCCCGGTCCGATGGTCGCGTCGGCGTGATCGAGCAACGGCGTGCCGCCGCGCGACAGCGTCAGGCCCTGCAGGCGGATCACGAGCGGCGTGTCCTCGCGCGCGCCCTGTGCTGGCGCGGGGCGGATGCGTCGAGCTGTGCTGCCTCGACCAGCACCAGCATGCGCTCGCCGGCGGTCACCGGCAGGTAGTGGAACTCCAGCTTGGGAAACGCCGCTTCGAAGTGCTGCGCCTCGTGCCCGATCTCCAGCAACAGCACGCCGTCGTCGGCGAGATGCGCACGCGCGTCGGCGATCACCCGGCGTATCACGTCCATGCCGTCGCTGCCGCCGGCCAGCGCACTGTGCGGCTCGGCGCGGAACTCGGGCGGCAGCGCCCGCATCGAGGTCTTGTTGACGTAGGGCGGATTGCACAGGATCAGGTCGAACCGACGACCGCGCAGGGGCGCGAACAGGTCGCCGCTGACCAGCTCGAGACGCTGCTGCAGGCCATGGCGCGTGCGGTTCTCGCTGGCGAGCGCAAGTGCGTCGTCCGACAGGTCGGCGCCTACCACCTGCGCATCGGGAAAGCGCGTGGCGGCGACGATCGCCAGGCTGCCTCCGCCGGTGCACAGGTCGAGGATCGTCGCTGGACACGATGCGGGGCGGGGATGGCGTTCGAGCCAA
>CAZBTE010000181.1:0-5156 GCA_964494665.1 uncultured Limnobacter sp. | reverse complement strand
TGCGCGAGGCGCTCGAGAAGCTGCAGCTGAACGACGCGTCGCTGCAGTTCGAGCCGGAGGTGTCGCAGGCGCTGGGCTTCGGCTTCCGCTGCGGGTTCCTGGGCCTGCTGCACATGGACATCGTGCAGGAGCGCCTGGAGCGCGAATTCGACATGGACCTGATCACCACGGCGCCCACCGTGGTGTACGAGATCCTGATGCGCGACGGCTCCGTGCAGCGCGTGGAGAACCCGTCGAAGTTGCCCGAGCCGTCGAAGATCGAGGAGATCCGCGAGCCGGTCGTCACGGTCACGATCTTCACGCCGCAGGAGTACGTGGGCAACGTGATGACGCTGTGCACCGGCAAGCGCGGCGTGCAGATCAACATGGCCTATCACGGGCGGCAGGTCCACCTGGTTTACGAGCTGCCGATGAACGAGATCGTGCTCGACTTCTTCGACAAGCTGAAATCCACGTCGCGCGGGTACGCGTCGATGGACTACGAGTTCAAGGAATACCGGGCCTCGGACGTGGTCAAGCTCGACATCCTCGTGAACAACGAGAAGGTCGACGCGCTGTCGCTGATCGTTCACCGCACCGTGGCGCAGAGCCGCGGCCGCGAGGTGGCGGCCAAGATGCGCGAGCTGATCCCGCGCCAGATGTACGACGTGGCGATCCAGGCCGCGATCGGCAGCAACATCGTGGCGCGCGAAAACGTCAAGGCGATGCGCAAGAACGTGCTGGCCAAGTGCTACGGCGGCGACATCACCCGCAAGAAGAAGCTGCTGGAGAAACAGAAGGCCGGAAAGAAGCGCATGAAGCAGGTGGGCAGCGTCGAAATCCCGCAGGAAGCCTTCCTCGCCGTGCTCAAGGTGGACGAGCGCTGAGACTGCGGACACACTCCGGAGCGAGCGGGCAGTCCCGTACAAGAACGCCGAACGATGAACTTCGCACTGATCCTCTTCCTGTTGCTGGTGGTCACCTTCGCGGCCTGGCTGGCCGACCGCTTCGTTTTCCGGCGCCGCCGCCTGCAGGCGGCCGATGCGGCGGTGAACGAGTTCGACCGCGAGGGGGCGCCGCGTTTGCGCGAGAGTGCAGGCGAGGTTGCGGTGAACACCGAGCGTGAACGCCTGCGCGCCTCGCGCGAGCGCCAGCCGCTCTGGCTGGAATACACGGCGGGACTGTTCCCGGTGATCGCGGTGGTGTTCCTGTTGCGCTCGTTCGTGGCCGAGCCGTTCAAGATTCCGTCGGAATCGATGTTGCCGACCCTGTTCGTCGGCGACCTGATCCTGGTGAACAAGTACACCTACGGGGTACGCCTGCCGGTCATCCACTCAAAGGTGCTGGACGTCGGATCGCCGCAGCGTGGCGAGGTCATGGTGTTCCGCTTCCCACAGGACCCGTCGGTGGACTACATCAAGCGCGTCGTCGCCCTGCCGGGAGACCAAATCTCCTATGAAAACAAGCGCTTGGCGATCAACGGGCAGGAGGTTTCGCTGACGCCGGCCGGGCGTTTCGAAGACCGCCGGCGCCTGGCGGTCTACCCGCAATACTCAGAAAAGATCGGAGATATCGCCTATAACATATTGACAGAATTGGAAAAACCGTCTGACATTCACCCTGTGCTGAGATTTCCCCACTTCGACCAATGCCGCTACCTGAGCCGTGGCGTCAGTTGCACGGTGCCCGCTGGACACTACTTCGTGATGGGCGACAATCGAGAGAACAGCCTGGACAGTCGCTTCTGGGGATTCGTCCCGGAGGAGAACATCGTTGGCAAGGCGTTCTTCATCTGGATGAACTTCAGCGACCTGAGCCGAATCGGAAAGTTTCAATGAACGCGATCCGCAGTCCGTCTCACGTGGTGTCGATGCGCACGCAGCGCGGACTCTCGCTGTTCGGCCTGCTGGTGGCAGGCGCACTGATCGCGTTCGGCGCGCTGATCGCGCTGAAGGTCGTGCCGTCTGCGCTCGAGTACAACGCGATCCGCGGCGCGGTCACCAAGGTCGTCAGCGCCGGAGGCAACAGCGCGCGCGACTACCAGGTCGCGTTCGACCGGTTCGCCGCGATCGACGACATCACCTCGATCAGCGGCAAGGACCTCATCGTCGAGCGGCGGCCCGATGGCAAGGCGGTGGTGTCGTTTCAGTACGAGAAGCGCATCGCGCTGTTCGGGCCGGTGTCGTTGGTGATCGACTATCGGGGCAGCAGCCAGTGACGGTGACCGTTTCATGAATCTCGACGAGCTGCAGCAGCAACTCGGGTATCGCTTCGCCGATGCCTCGCTGCTGCGGCAGGCGTTGACGCATCGCAGCTTCGGGCTTCCGAACAACGAGCGCCTCGAATTCCTCGGCGATTCGGTGCTCAATTGCGTGGTCGCCGCCATGCTGTACCGGCACTTCGGCCGCATCGATGAAGGCGACCTGTCGCGGCTGCGGGCCAACCTGGTCAAGCAGCAATCGTTGTACGAGATCGCGCAACGGCTCGGCCTGAGCCAGCACCTGCTGCTCGGCGAGGGCGAGTTGAAGAGCGGCGGCTTCCGGCGCCCGTCGATCCTCGGCGACACGCTCGAGGCGATCGTCGGCGCGGTATTCCTCGATGGCGGCTTCGACGCGGCACAGTCGGTGATTCGCGCGCTGTACGAACCGGTGCTCAAGTCGGTCGACCCGAAGACGCTGGGCAAGGACGCCAAGACGCTGCTGCAGGAATACCTGCAGGGCAAGAAGCTGCCGCTGCCGCTGTACGCGGTGGTGGCCACGCACGGCGCGGCGCACAACCAGCTGTTCGAGGTCGAGTGCGCGATCCCGAAGCTCAAGATCCAGGTGCTGGGCAGCGGCGCCAGCCGCCGCGCGGCCGAGCAGGCCGCGGCGCGCGGCGCGCTCGATGCCGCGCAGGCGATGGTGCCTGCCAGTACGCGTCGCACGCGCACGCGCGGCGAGCGCACCGAAAAGCACGACAAGCCGGCGCGGGCGGCCGCTCGCGAGGCACCTGCATCGGACGATGCACCCGAGCCGCCCGACGTGCCCGAGGCGTCCGCCCCGGACGCCGCCACGCTCGCACCGCTGCCCCCCGGCATCGAGGAATCGCGCCCGGCGCGCGCGGCCTGAATTGCCGTGAATGAACCCGGCGTGAGGTTCCGCTGCGGGTTCGTCGCGATCGTCGGCCGTCCGAACGTCGGGAAATCGACGCTGCTCAACCGTTTGGTCGGGCAGAAGCTGTCGATCACCTCCGACCGCCCCCAGACCACGCGCCACCGCATCGTGGGGATCGTCACGCGGCCCGATGCGCAACTGCTGTTCCTGGACAGCCCGGGCTACCAGACGCGTGCCGGCGGCGCGATGAACCGCGTGCTCAATCGCACCGCGCTGCAGGTGGCCGGCGACGCCCACGTGGTCGTGATGCTGTGCGACGGGCGCGCCTGGACGGCGGCCGACGAGCGGCTGGCACTGCTGCTTCCGACCGACCGGCCGGTGCTTCTGGCCGTGAACAAGATCGATGCGGTGCCCGACAAGGGCCGGTTGCTGGCACTGGTCGAGCGGGCACGGCGCTGCCGCGACTTCGACGAGGTGGTGCCGATCAGTGCGCGCACCGGCCGGCAGGTGGAGTTGCTGCTCGAGTTGTGCGCGGCGCGTCTTCCCGAGGGGCCCGCACACTACGAGGCCGACACGCTGACCGATCGCAGCGAGCGGTTCCTGGCCGCCGAACTGATCCGCGAGAAGCTCTTTCGCCAGCTCGGTGACGAGTTGCCCTACGCCAGCACGGTGGTGATCGAGCGCTTCGAGGAGTCGCCGAAGCTGCGGCGCATTCACGCTGCGATCCTGGTCGACCGCGACAGCCACAAACCGATCGTGCTCGGCGCCGGCGGCGAACGGATCAAGCGCATCGCCACCGAGGCGCGCCTGGACCTGGAGAAGATGCTCGGCGGCAAGGTATACCTGGAGCTGTTCGTGAAGGTGAAGTCGGGCTGGGCGAGCAGCGAGCAGAGCCTGCGGGCGTATGGCTACGAATAGGACGCAGGAGCCGGCCTGGCTGCTGCATGCCACGCCGTACCGGGAAACCAGCCTGATCGTGGACCTGTTCACCCGCGAGCACGGTCGCATCGCGGCGGTGGCCAAGGGGGCCAAGCGGCCACGCTCGGCGCTGCGCGCAGTGCTGCTGCAGTTCCAGCCGCTGCTGGTGGCCTATGCCGGGCAGCGCGAGCTGCGCACGCTCACCGGCGCCGAGTGGACCGGCGGGCTGGCCGCGCCGCAGGGCGACGCGCTGCTGTGCGCGTTCTACCTGAACGAGCTGCTGATGCGTTTTCTGCCACGCGAGGACCCGCATCCGCCGTTGTTCGACGCCTACGGCGAGTCGATCGCGCGGCTGGCCGGCGGCGACGCGCTCGACGAGACACTGCGCCGCTTCGAGTGGCAGCTGCTGCGCGAGATCGGCTACGCGCCGGACCTCGAACGCGACGCGGGTGGCCGCCCCATCGAAGCGACGCGCCGCTATCGTTGGCGCCCCGGCGACGGGTTCGTCGCCGAGGACGCGTCGGGCGCGGCGTACGACGGCGAAGCGTTGGTCAGCGGGTCGACGCTCGGCGAACTCGCCAGCGGGCGGTTCGGCTCCAGCGCGGGCCGGCAGCAGGCAAAATACCTTACCCGTGCGATTCTGTCGCACCATCTGGACGGTGCGCCGCTGAACACGCGCCAGATCCTGATCGACCTGCACAAGCTCTGATTGCCGAACCCCGACGCCCGGAACCGGGCCGCGCCTACGGAACCGTCATGATCGAACTCGGTGTCAACATCGACCACGTCGCCACGGTGCGCCAGGCGCGCCGGACCTACGAACCGGACCCGGTGTGGGCGGCGGTCGAGGCGCACCTGGGCGGTGCCGACGGCATCACCGTTCACCTGCGCGAAGACCGCCGCCACATCCAGGACGAGGACGTGCGGCGCCTGCGGGAGCTCACGCACATCAAGTTGAACCTGGAGATGGCGCCCACCGACGAGATGGTCGGCATCGCGCTGCAGCTGCGCCCCGAGATGGCGATGCTCGTGCCGGAGGGGCGCCACGAGATCACCACCGAAGGCGGCCTCGACATCGTGGCGCAGACCGGGCGGCTGGCGCAGGTGGTGGCGATGCTGGCCGATGCCGGGATCGTGACCAGCGTCTTCAGCGACGCCGAGCTGCGC
>CAZBTE010000180.1:0-5217 GCA_964494665.1 uncultured Limnobacter sp. | reverse complement strand
TGGGGGCTGGCGAAGAACGAGAACCCGACCCAGCGCAGCTTCGTCATCGACGAGCTCACCGAGCTGGTCGAGGAGGCGGTGCTGGCCGAGTTCGAGCGCATCGCCGAGCGCGGCGGCGTGCTCGGCGCGATGGAAACCGGCTACCAGCGCGGCCGCATCCAGGACGAGAGCCTGCACTACGAGATGCTCAAGCACACCGGCGAGCATCCGATCATCGGCGTGAACACGTTCCGCAACCCGCACGGCGAACCGGTGCCCCAGCACATCGAGCTGGCGCGCTCGACCGAGGAGGAGAAGCAGTCGCAGCTGGCGCGGCTGGCCGACTTCCACGCGCGCCATGCCGCCGAGGCGCCGGCGGCGCTTCAGCGCCTGAAGGACACGGTGATCGCCAACGGCAACGTGTTCGAGGTGCTGATGGACGCGGTGCGGGCGTGCTCGCTCGGCCAGATCACGAGCGCGCTGTTCGAGGTCGGCGGGCAGTACCGGCGCAACATGTGAAGACGGCGCGCCCGGTCGACGAATTTTGACGGGAGTCAGGATGATGTTCGATCAGATCGAGCAGTACCTTCTCACCACCGGCGCCGACCTGGCGATCAAGGTCCTCGCCGCCATAGCGTTCTGGATCGTCGGTCGCTGGCTGATCGGCAAGGTGATCGGGCTGATCCAGGCCGGGATGGCACGCAACGACGTCGACCCGACGCTGACCAAGTACATCGGGTCGATCGTCGCGGTGGCCCTGAACATCGCGCTGGTGCTCGGGATCCTCGGCTACTTCGGCATCCAGACGACCTCGATCGCTGCGATGCTGGCCGGCGCCGGCGTGGCGATCGGCGTGGCCTGGAGCGGGCTGCTCGCCCACTTCGCCGCCGGCGCCTTCCTGCTGATCCTGCGCCCGTTCAAGGTGGGCGACTTCATCAGCGCGGGCGGGACGGTCGGCACCGTCAAGGAGATCGGCCTGTTCGGTACGACGATCGTGACGCCCGACAACGTGCTGACCGTGGTCGGGAACAACAAGCTGTTCTCCGACAACATCCAGAATTTCAGCGCGCTGCCGGTGCGCCGCGTCGATCGCGTCGCGCAGCTGGCCAACGGCGTCGATCCGCTCGACGCGATCGCGCGGCTGAAGGCTGCCGTCACGAAGATCCCGAACGTCGCGACCGAGCCCGCGCCCGAGGTGTCGCTGCTCGAGTTCGCCCTCGAGGGGCCCCGCATTGCGGTGCGCCCCTACACGCACAACGATCACTACTGGCAGGTCTGGTTCGACACGAACGAGGCGATCGTGCGCGTCGGCGCCGAGGCGAAGTGGCCGGCCCCGGCCGCAGCGTATCGGCTGCAGCAGAACCCGGACTGAGCCGCTCGCCCGCCTGCCACGCGAGGCGGGCACGGCGGCACGCGTACTGCTTCAGGCGGCAGCGGCTGCCTGCGCTTCGACGCCCGCGCGTGCCCTGGCAATCGCAGCGGCGGCGGCTGCCTCCTCGTCGACCCCGGTGCGCGCCTCCAGCGAGGCCAGGAAGCGCCAGACGAACAGCAAGGTGACTGCGAGCAGCCCCGGATAGCCGATGCCGGCGAGGATGTGCGGCAGGTTGGAGTCGCCTGCGCGGACCGTCGGCAGGTTGAAGCTGAGCAGGCCGAGCGTGATGATCGCGCCGAAGATCCACATCGCGAGCAGCCAGGTGCCGGCCTCGAAGCCGCCGAGTTCGCGCGCCCAGCCGGTCGCCGGTCGCGTCGCCGGAGCGCCCGCGTGGGCCAGGGCGGCCGTCGCGCCGGAGGGTGCCGCGAGCGGATGCGAGGCGGCCGGATGCGCCGTGCGCGCGCCGAGCGTGAGCAGGTCGTAGACCACCACGATCGCGCCGATCGCGAAGACGAAGCCGAACACCGGCACGAGGATCTGGTACGGCAGCATCGCGCGACGCAGGTCGGCGCCGTACCAGTCGAGCCCGAGGATGCGCATCTCGTAGACCTGCACCGTGCCGCCGAGCGCGAAGGCGAGCGACATGCCGAGCATGCCGATGAACAGCAGCCAGAAGCCGAGCTTGCCGAGCCGCTGGTCGAACCTCTCGACGCCGCGCACTGCCGGAATCGCGAAGTAGGCCGCGGCCAGGCCGAGCATCCCGAAGGTGCCGAACAGCGCCAGGTGCGCGTGGCTCGGAGTCACCCAGGTGCCG
Source organism: uncultured Limnobacter sp. (assembly GCA_964494665.1). Taxonomy (GTDB): domain Bacteria; phylum Pseudomonadota; class Gammaproteobacteria; order Burkholderiales; family Burkholderiaceae_E; genus Zeimonas. The sequence goes on along the minus strand of CAZBTE010000180.1, from coordinate 3,052 downwards.
TGCGACCAGGCGTTGGTCAGCGCGAAGGTCATCGTGAATCCCAGGATGCCCGCGCCGACCTGCTCGAGCACCACCGAGCCGAGGATGAAATAGAACGCCGGCGCGTTGGCCAGCGGCCGCCGGTCGTGGTGCGCGTCCAGGTAGATGTGCCAGAAGCAGAACACCAGCGGCAGCGGCTCGAGCGCGCTGAACAGCGAGCCCCAGAACTGCCAGAACTCGGGCGTGCCGATCCAGAAGTAATGATGCGCATTGCCGAGCAGGCCGGACAGCCAGACCAGCGTCACGCCCCAGAACACCGCGTAGCCCACGGCGCGCACGTTCGCGCCGAACATCAGCACGATCAGGAAGCCGATCAGGCTGATGTGGATCACCTCCCACACGCCCTCGACCCAGTAATGCACGACGAACCAGCGGAAGTATTCCTGGCCGTCCAGGCGTTCGACGAAGAACAGGCCGAACACCCAGACCGCGGTGAGCGCGGTCACGCCGATGGCCAGCCCCCAATGGATCTCGTTCCATTGCTTCATCGCCGGGAAGGTGCGCAGCACGATCGTGGCGAGGATCGCGAAGCCGACCAGGATCACGAGGTCGGCGCCGCGTCCGGCGTCGATGTACTCGAGCCCCTCGTGCAGCCAGGGCTGCCCGGCCCACCAGCCGGCGATGCCGCGCTGCGCCAGCGTGAGCGTGAAGACGTTCCATGCGACGACGGCGAGCAGCGCGTAGAAGAGCACTTTCACCAGCCACGGCGCAGCGAGTTCGCGCTTCGACAGCAATGGCCCGACGAACAGGATGGTGCCGATGAAGCCGCACAGGATCCAGAGGATGCCCAGGTTCGTGTGCTCGCTGCGCGCGACGTTGAAGTTCAGGGTGCCCGAGAGCAGTGCGGGATCGACGCGTTGTGCGCCGACGATCAGACCGAATCCGACCTGCGCGGCGAACAGGGCCAGCATCAGCACGAAGAACCTGTAGCTGAGCCGCTGCGTCTGGTACTCGATGCGCATCACTTGCTCCCGAGGCTGCGGAGGTAGGCCACGATCGCTTCGCGCTGCTCGGGCGTCGTGAGGGTTTCGTAGCTCGGCATCACGCCCGGCGCATAGCCGCCGGCGATGCGGGCGTCGGGGCGGACGATCGCTTCCTCGAGGTAGGCGTCGTCGACCGTCGCCGTCGAGCCATCGGCCAGCGTCGACTGCGAGCCGTACAGCTGGCCCCAGCCGGGGCCCACCTTGCGCTGGCGGTCGGTGGCATGGCAGGCCAGGCAGCCGAGGTCCTGGGCCAGCCTTGCGCCGTGCGCCGCCGGGTCCGCGGCGGACGCGCCGGCGGCTGCGGCGGAAGGTGCGGCACCGGGTGCCGAGGCCAGCAAGGCGGAAGCGGCCGCGGGTGCCGCGGCGAGCGCGGGCGCGCCCACGGCAGTGGTGGCGGCGGCGGCGCGCGCAGCCGGCAGCGGCGTTGGCGGCCAGCCCTCGGTGTTCATTGCCGAGGTGTATTTCATGAACGCGATCAGCTGGCCGATTTCGTCGCGCGTGAACGGCAGGTTCGGCATGAAGGTGGCCGTGCCGCCGCGCCGCTCGATGCGCTCGCGCGCGGCCGGATAGCGCTCCAGATAGGCGTCGAACGAGTCGGTGCCGGCCGCCTCTGCGACCGCCGGGTTCTGCAGTTGCACCCGGATCGCGGCGGCCGTCGGCCAGGCGCCGGCCGACGGCAGGAAGGCGGCCAGCCAGGCCGGGCCGGCACGCCGGTACAGGTCGGTGAGGTCGGGCCCGTAGTAGGCGCCGTTGCCGACGATGGTGTGGCACCCCATGCAGTTGTATGCCTGGAACACGCGTCGGCCGTCGACCGCGGAGTAGCGGTCGAACGACACCTGCTGCGGCAGTGCCTGCTCGCGCGGGCCGACGAAGGAGAGCACCGACAGCGCGGCGAACAGGACCATCATGAGGCCGAGAACGGCCAGTGCGATGCGCCGCCTGCGCGGCTCGTCGTTGCACACGATCAGGCCTCCTCGTCGAACTCGTGCCCGGATGCTTCGTGCTCGAACATCTCGCGCAGGCTGCCGATGAAGACCTGGAACACGTAGACCGCGAGCACGAAGCCGACCGCGAAGTACAGGGTCCAGGCCAGCGGCGACTCGGGCCAGTATTCGAAATCGCGCCAGTAGGGCCAGGACAGCAGCAGGCTGACCACGCTGGCCAGGATCGAGATCAGCAGATCCGCCGTACGCTGCGACATGACCACGACTCCCGACAGGAACGAGCGCGACTTATGGATAGGGATCGGGCGCGCACAGTGGCGAGAAGATATATATAAAATATAGCAATTGCAACGACAGGGGCATTGCACCCCGGCGTGCGGCACGTCCTGGCTGCCAGCGCCGATGGCGCCGCGGCGTGGTCGGGTCGAGGCCCGTGCGCGCCGGGCTAACGCGTAGCGCGCGTGGCGCGCGGGGCGATCTGCGCGACGAACGCAGCGACCTTCCCGGTGTGCGCACCCGCGTCGATCTCGCCGTCGGTGAGCGCCAACGAGGCGACCGCGGCACCGCACAGCACCTCGAACTCGGCCAGCACGCGGCGCTCGCCGGAACTGCCGCAGGTGCAGAAGAACGCCACCTTTCCCAGCTTCGCTCGGTGGCGGCGCAGCCAGGTGCGCACCGGGCTCGACAGGCTCCAGAACCAGACGGGCGTGCCGACGATCACCAGGTCGTAGTCCGCCGGATCGTGCCGGGTCGGCTGCAGCAGCGTGTCGAAGCGGCTCACGGCCTCGAACGCCGAACGCACCCAGCCGACCAGCCCGCCGCGGCCGACCTCGTCGCGCAGTTCCTCGACGTCGCAATCGCAGGCCGCCGCGATTTCCGACGCGATCGCGCGCGTGTAGCCGGTACGGGAATGGAAGACGAGCAGCGTCCTGGCTTTCATTGCGATCTCCGCGCAGGCCACGAGCGACAGTCGCGGTTGCGCCAAGGATGATGGCGATCAGGGTTATCCCTAGAGAGCGACACTCCCTAGCTGTGAAGCTTCAATAGGTTGTTTCGGCCGGGAGGGTGGTCCATTCGGACCGGACT
>CAZBTE010000179.1:0-5236 GCA_964494665.1 uncultured Limnobacter sp. | reverse complement strand
GCCAGTGCATGAAGGGCTGCGAGTTGATGTTCTCGTCGTCCTTCATGAAGTCGAGGCCGCCCTTCAGGCCCTCGTAGACGACGCGCCCGTAGCTGCGCCCCGACAGGCCGAGCTTGGGCTTGACGGTCGCGCCGAGCAGCGGGCGGCCGTACTTGTCGAGGCGTTCGCGCTCGACCACCAGCCCGGTCGGCGGCCCCTTGAAGGTCTTCACGTAGGCCACCGGCACGCGGATGTCCTCGAGGCGCAGGGCCTTCAGCGGCTTGAAGCCGAACACGTTGCCGATCAGGCTCGCGGTCATGTTGGCGATCGAGCCTTCTTCGAACAGCGAGAGGTCGTAGGCGATCCAGGCGAAGAACTGGCCAGGATTGTTGGGCACCGGCTCGACCCGGTAGGCTTTGGCCCGGTAGGCGTCGCAGGCGGTCAGCCGGTCGGTCCAGACCACCGTCCAGGTGGCGGTGGACGACTCCCCGGCGACCGCCGCCGCTGCCTCGATCGGATCGACGCCTTCCTGGGGGCTGATCCGGAACAGGCAGATCACGTCGGTGTCGGCCGGCACGTAGTCGGCGTCCCAGTAGCCCATCTGGCGGTACTTCAGGACGCCCGCCGCGTAGCGCTTGCGGGAATCGGTGATCATCCCTTCGTCGACGATCGTGTTCATGTGTTCTCCATCGGAAGTGCCGTTTGCCGGGTGGGAAGGTGGCGTTGGATGGACAATAGTGCTTGGCTCGAGTAATGAGAATTCAGATATCATTCCTACTCGGTTCACCTATACCTGAATGAGCAACGTCACCTTTCGCCAGCTGAAGGTGTTCGTGGAGGTCGCACGGCACCTCAGCTTCGTGCGCGCGGCCGAGGCGCTGCACCTGACCCCGCCGGCGGTCACGATGCAGGTCAAGGAACTGGAAGACCGCATCGGCCTGCCGCTGTTCGAGCGTGAAGGTCGCAAGGTGTCGCTCACCACTGCCGGCGAGTACTACCTGGTGTACGCGCGGCGCCTGCTCGCCACGCTGAAGGAAGCCGACGATGCGATGGCGCGCTTCAAGCGCCTGGAGACCGGCCTGCTGACGATCGGCATGGTCAGCACCGCGAAGTACTTCGTGCCGCACCTGCTGGCGCGCTTTCGCGAGCAGCACCCGGGCGTCGACGTGCGGCTGCGCGTCACCGCGAACCGCGAACAGCTGGTGCGGCTGCTGCAGGGCAGTGAGGTCGACCTCGCCGTGATGGGCCGCCCGCCGCGCGAAGTGGCCGCACGCGCCGAGCCGTTCGCCGCGCACCCGATGGTGTTCGTGTGCCCGCCCGGCCATCCGTTGCTCGGCATCGGCCATCCGCCGGTGCAGGCGCTCGCGCCGTACGCGTTCATCGTGCGCGAGCCCGATTCGGGCACGCGCAGCGTGATGGAGGCGTTCTTCAAGACGCACCGATTCGAGCCCCGCATCACGATGGAGATGTCGAGCAACGAGACCATCAAGCAGGCGGTGATCGCCGGCATGGGCATCAGCTTCCTGTCGCTGCACACGATCGGCCTGGAGGTGCGCAATGGCCTGATGCACGTGCTGTCGGTCGAGGACACGCCGGTGATGCGCACCTGGAACGTGGTGCACCTGCTTTCCAAGGTGCTCTCGCCGGCGGCAGAGGCGTTTCGCTACTTCATCATCGAGACGGCCGAAGAGTTCCTGGTGGCGCACGATGCGCCGCTGCTGCAAGGCGAGGCGCCGTGAGGCGGTTGCTGGCCGACGCGTCGGTCTCGGCGGTTGCCGCGGGGTTCGTGACCGTGCTGGCCGCGCTGGTTTTGAACGCGAGGCGTCGATGAGCACCGGCACACGCAGCGTGCGCATCCGCGAGGACGAGGTCGAGCTCACCGCGATCCGCGCGCAGGGTCCCGGCGGCCAGAACGTCAACAAGGTGGCGAACGCGGTGCAACTGCGCTTCGCGGTGCATGCGTCGTCGCTGCCCGAGCGGGTGAAGGCACGCCTGCTCGAGAGCGGCGATCGCCGCGTGTCGGCCGACGGCGTGGTGGTGATCAAGGCGCAGCGCTATCGCAGCCTGGAGCGCAATCGCGAGGACGCGCTTGCGCGCCTGCAGGCGCTGGTCGACCTTGCGGCGCACCAGCCGGCCGAGCGCAAGCCGACCCGGCCCAGCATGGCTGCCCGCGCCAGGCGCGTCGACGAGAAGACGCGGCGCGGACACGTCAAGGCACTGCGGCGACGTGTGGCCGACTAGGGATCCGTGGGAAATGACGCTGCGACGGACACTCCCGGGTCGACCCTTCGGACGGCAGGGCGGGTGGCGCCGCGGCGCAAGAGCCGCGACAATGGCGATGGGGGAACACGCCTCGACAGCCGCAAGGGGGACGCAGATTGGCAAAACCGAACTACGCATTTGCAAAGAGACAGCGCGAGCTCGCCAAGAAGCAGAAGAAGGAGGAGAAGCTCAAGCGCAAGGCCGAGCAGGGCGGATCGGCCGACGAGGGGCAGCAGCCCGAGGCGCAGCCTGACGAGAGCGCGGGCCGGGAACCGGAGGGCGAGCAGCCGGGTTGAGCGGTCGCATTGGGTGGCGGCTCCGGGAGTCGGCTCGCGCCGCCGAATCGGGCCCGCCGCGTGGCTCAGAGGCGCTGCAGGCGTTCGATCGCCAGCTTCAGCGTCTCGTCGGTCTTGGCGAAGCAGAAGCGCACCAGCCCGTTGTCGACCGGCCGCTCGTAGAACGCCGACAGCGGGATCGCGGCCACGCCGACCTCCGCGGTGAGCCATTTCGCGAACGACAGCTCGTCGAGGCTGGAGATCGCGCTGTAGTCCACCAGTTGAAAGTAGGTGCCCTCGGCCGGCAGCAGCCGGAAGCGTGTGCCGGCGAGCCCCGCGCGGAACAGGTCGCGTTTGCGCTGATAGAACGCCGCCAGTCCGCGCCATGGCGCCGGATCGCGCATGTACTCGGCCAGGCCGTGCTGTGCCGGCGAGTTCACGGTGAACACGTTGAACTGGTGCACCTTGCGGAATTCGGCCGTCAGCGGCGCGGGCGCAGCGCAGTAGCCCACCTTCCAGCCGGTCACGTGGAAGGTCTTGCCGAACGACGAGATCACGAACGCACGCGAGGCCAGCCGCGGGAAGCGGCTCACCGACTGGTGCGCTTCGCCGTCGTAGACCATGTGCTCGTAGACCTCGTCGGAGATCACGAACAGGTCGTGCGCGAGCACGATCGCTTCGAGCTCGCGCAGGTCGGCCTCGCGCAGGATGGCGCCGCTCGGGTTGTGCGGCGAGTTGATCATGATGGCGCGCGTGCGCGGCGTGACCGCTGCGCGCAACGCTGCCCACGGCACCCTGAAGTCGGCGGTCATCGGCACCGCGACCGCCTTGCCGCCAGCCAGCTCGATGCCCGGCACGTAGCTGTCGTAGACCGGTTCGACGACGATCACTTCGTCGCCGGGCCGCACGATCGCCAGCACCGCAGTGAGGATCGCCTGCGTGGCACCTGCCGTGATCGTGATTTCTTCGTTCCAGTCGTAGCGCACAGCGTGCACCGCGGCGATCTTGTCGGCGACGCCCTGGCGCAGCGCGGGCACGCCGGCCATCGCCGGATACTGGTTCAGCCCCGCGCGCATCGCGGCCGTCACGGCATCGACCAGGCGCGGATCGCAGTCGAAGTCGGGGAAGCCCTGTCCGAGATTCACGGCATGGCTCTCGGCGGCCAGTGCCGACATCACGGTGAAGATCGTGGTGCCGACCTTGGGCAGCTTGGTGTCGATGGCGGGCGGTGCGAAGCCTTGCGACGCGTTCATGGCGGCGTGCCGTATCGGTTGTCGGGATTATAGGTTCGCGTCGACACGTGCCAGCGCCGCACGCAGCGGCTCGGCATCGGGTCGCACGATCGACAGCGCGTGCAGGCGCGCCGCGCGTCGCGCCAGCGCGAGCAGTGCCTTGTCCTTCGTGACCAGCCACTGCGCACCTTCGGCGATTGCCAGGTCGAGGAACTTCTGGTCGTCCCGGTCGCGGCACGAAAGCGCGCTGGCCGGCGGGCGCGCACAGCCGCAAACCAGCCGGTCGTAGGTTGCCGCGGCCGCTTCGCGGGCCGGTGTGTCGAGCGCGAAGCAGGGCCGTGCGATCACGTCGAGCCACTCGGCGCGCGTGTCGTCGCTGCCGAGTACGTGCAGCGCGCCGCGGCCGGCTTCGCGCGCGATGGGCGCAACGCCCGGATCGGCAAACACGAGCCAGTCGAGCCAGACGTTGGTGTCGAGCACCACCTTCATGACGTCATCGCCGAAGGACTGCGGCAGCCGGCTGCCCGCGTCGGCGTTCCCGCGAGCGGCGCACTGGCGTCGGGCGGCGTTCTACTGCGCCGGGAAGACCTCGACGCGGCGCGCCTCGCGATCGTCGTCGCCGCCGACGGCTTCCTGCGGCTTGACCATCACGATGCGCTCGGCCGCCACGCCTGCGGCGACCAGCGCGTCGCGGGCCGCTGCGGCCCGACTGCGGGCGAGCACCGCGTTGGCGGCGGCATCGCCGCGCTTGTCGTGGAATCCGGACAGGCCGATCTTCGCGGACGCATCGGCCTTGGCCCAGTCGGCGATCGCGGCCAGCGAGGACGCCGCATCGGGCGGCAGGTCGGATTTCCCGGTGTCGAAGTACAGGCGCACGAGTTCCGGGACGCCGGGCCCGGTCGCCAGTGCCGGCGCAGTCTCGACTTCGGTCGCCGCTGCGTCGCCACCGCCCGTCGCTGCCGTCGTGGCCGCCAGCGTCGCGGTTCCAGTGGCGGTCGTCGCGGAGGCGGGTGCAGCGGTCGCAGCGGCAGCGGCCGCCGCAGCCGGTGCACTCGATGCGGCTGGCGCACCGGCGTCGCTCGCCACGCCCGTACCTGGGCCCATACCCGCCACGATGCCGACGATCAGCGAGACTGCGATCGCGATCGTGACGGCGATGCCGAGGATCCAGGCGATGAGCACGTTGGATTCGTTCTGCTGGTCGTCGTCCATGGCCGTTCCCGCGAAAAGCGGCCGATTATATCCGTTGCACGCGCGCGCCAGGCCTCAAACGACCGCAGGCTCGCGCTCGAGATCGACGCCGAACCGCTCCCGCACCGACGTCCGGATGCGCTCGGCCAACGCGAGGATCTGCGCGCCGGTTGCGCGACCGTGATTGACCAGCACCAGCGCGTGCGCGGCGTGCACGCCGGCGTCACCGTCACGGTAGCCCTTCCAGCCGCACTGCTCGATCATCCACGCCGCCGAGAGCTTCACGCTGCCCGGCGA
>CAZBTE010000178.1:0-5274 GCA_964494665.1 uncultured Limnobacter sp. | reverse complement strand
TCACCTCGATGTAGAAGCCGTGCACGTTGTTGTAGCCGACCCGCAGGTTCGGGATGCCCGAGCGCTCGCGCTCGCGCGCCTCCATCGCGGCGAGCATGCCGTCGCAGTCCCGGTCGATCGCCCGCAGTTCGTCGAGCGCCGCGTCGTGGCCGTCGCGGATCACGCCGCCGTCGCGCGCCTGCGCCGCCGGCTCTTCGAGCAGCGCGGCGGCGATCGGCGCGAGCGCCGCATCGGGCACCTGCAGCGACTCGCGAAGCTCGCCGAACAGCGCGTCGTCCAGCAGGGCGAGCCGATCGCACAGCCGCCGCAGCGCCGGCTCGGCATCACGCAGCGCCGCCAGCTCGCGCGGGCGCACCGAGCGCAGCGCGATGCGCGCAGCGATCCGCTCGAGATCGGGCAATTCGCGCAGATCCGTCAGCGCCGCCTGGTACGGCGGCGCCGCGTCGCCGGCGGCCGGCTCGAGCAGCGCCTGTACGCAGGCGTGGCGGCGCGCGGCCTGCTGCTGCGAGCGTAGCGGCTCGAGCAACCAGCGGCGCATCAGCCGCCCGCCGGCGCTGGTCGCGCAGCGATCGAGCAGCTTCAGCAGCGACGGACCGTCGTCGCCGCGCATCGTCTCGACCAGCTCCAGGTTGCGCCGGGCGGCGCCATCGAGAATCACGAACTCGTCGCCTGCGAACACGTGCAGCGCCTGCAGGTGCGACGGCGCGAGCCCCTGCGTGCGCTCTACATAGTCGAGCAGCGCGCCGGCGGCGGCCACCGCCGCGTCCAGTCCCTGTGCGCCGTAGCCGGCAAGGTCGCGCGTGCCCAGCAGATCGGTCAGCCTGCGCTGCGCTCGCACCGCGTCGAATTGCCAGGCCGGCGCGCGCGCGATCGCCACGCCGGCCAGCGCTTCGGCGATCGCCGCCGGAAGCGCCGCGCCTTCAGGCAGCACGAGTTCGACCGGCCGCAATCGGTCCAGTTCGCGAACGAAGGCCTCGGGCGCGAGCTCGGCCAGCCAGCACTCGCCGCTCGCGACCACCATCCAGGCCAGCCCGAGCGCGGGCGCGGCGCTCGCCACGCCGCCGCTCGACGCCTCCGCCGCGGCGCGCGCAGCCTTGGCGGGAGGCAGCAGCGCCAGCAGGATCCGGTCGTCGCGATCCGGCAGCAGCTGCGAGTCGGTCAGCGTGCCCGGCGTGACGATCCGCACCACCTTGCGCTCGACCGGGCCCTTCGCGGTGGCCGGGTCGCCGATCTGCTCGCAGACCGCAACCGACTCGCCGAGGCGGATCAGCCGCGCCAGGTACTGCTCGACCGAGTGCACCGGCACGCCGGCCATCGGGATCGGCTCGCCCGCGGACACGCCGCGCCTGGTCAGCGTGATGCCCAGCAGCCGCGCTGTGCGCTCGGCATCCGCGTAGAACAGTTCGTAGAAGTCGCCCATCCGGTAGAGCATCAGCCGGTCCGGATGGTCGGCCTTCAGGCGCAGGTACTGCTGCATCATCGGCGTGTGGGCGGCGAGGTCGGCGCTGGGGGAGGCGCGCAGCGCCCCGGTGCTCCGGTCGTTCGGTCCCTGTGATTCAGGCACTTGTCTGGCAGTCCGATGCTGGCGTCGATTCGCGGGGTGTCGTCGACGCGGAGCATCTTACCGGGCGCGCCGGTTCACGCGTCGGTACACTTCGTGCATGGCGTCGCAGTCGCCGAACCTGCCGGCCGGCGAGTGCAGGGCTCCGACGCGCGCCGCTTTCTCGAGCGGGCCGCCGTCCGGCCCGTTCGTCGAACCCGGACGGGTTCATTCGGAGATTCTCGTGATTGCGCAACGATCCGCCTGTGCGGGCTTCCGGCCCGCCGGGGCGGCCGCTCCGGCCCCATGAGCGCCGCCATCCTCACGGTCACGCCGAATCCGGCGATCGATCTCTCCGCGTCGACGCAGACGGTCACGCCGGAGCACAAGTTGCGCTGCACCGACGTGCGGCGCGACCCCGGCGGCGGCGGGATCAACGTTGCGCGCGTGCTCACGCGCTTCGGCGTGCGTTGCCGCGCGCTCTACCCGGCGGGGCCGGTGCTGGGCCGGCTGCTGCGCCAGTTGCTCGACGACGAGGGCGTGTCGAGCATCCCGGTCGAGATCGCCGGCGAGACACGCGAGAGCTTCACCGTGCTCGAGCATGCCAGCGGCCGGGAGTACCGGTTCGTGTTGTCCGGGCCGCAGCTCCAGCGCAGCGAGTGGCAGGCATGCCTGGACGCGGTTGCCACGCTGCCCGAGGCGCCGGCCTGGGTGGTCGCCAGCGGCAGCCTGCCCGCAGGCGTTCCGGACGACTTCTTCGCACGCCTGGCGCGCGCGGCACGCGCCCGCGGCGCCCGCATGGTGCTCGACACCTCGGGGCCGCCGCTGGCGGCGGCGCTGGAGGAGGGGGTCTACCTGTCCAAGCCGAACCTGCGCGAACTGCGCGAGCTCACCGGCCTGCCGCTGGAAGCGGAGCAGGACTGGGTGCGCGCCGCGCAGGCGCTGGTGCAGACCGGGAGGGCCGAAATGGTGGCGCTATCGCTCGGGCATCGCGGCGCGCTGCTGGCGGCGCGCGGCGCGACGCTGCGCGCGCCCGCGCTGCAGGTCGCGATCGCCAGCACGGTCGGCGCGGGCGACAGCTTCGTGGCCGCGATGCTGTACCGGCTCGCCGCAGGTGGTTCGCTCGATGAAGCCTTGCGCTACGGCGTGGCCGGCGGCACTGCCGCGCTGCTTGCGCCGGGCACCCGGCTGGCGCTTCCGGAGGACACCGGGCGCCTGGCGCAGCAGGTCGAGGTGCAGCGGCTGCCCGACGCCTGAGGCGGCCTCCGGCAGGCCGACTGCATCCCGTGGATCGAACGGCGTCAGGCTGACGGTACCCGGCGGATCGACGACGCCGGTCCGAGTTGCTGGCTCAATGGTTACGATCAGGATTAACCATTAAATATCAAGTTATTGGGCGTCGATCTTCGTGTATTACTTTTAATAAAGCGCTCGAACTTCGGTTGCCTGCGTCGAGGACCGGGTTTCAGGTCGGGCGAACGCGGCGCGCGAGCAGCCGGTCGAGCTGGCGTGCGAACGACTTCTGGTCGCCGGGACCGAAGGGCGCGGGCCCTCCGGTGAGCTGGCCGATCGATCGCAGTTCGTCCAGCAGGTTGCGCCGTGCGAGGTGCTCGCCGATGGTCTCGCGCGTGTAGATCTCGCCGCGCGGGTCCAGTGCGATGCCTCCAGCGTCGACGACCTGGGCGGCCAGCGGGATGTCGGCGGTGATCACAAGGTCTCCCGCGGCCATCCGGGCGACGATCTCGCGATCCGCGACGTCGAACCCGCCGCCGACCTGCAGCGAGCGGATCCACGGCGATGGCGGCGTCGCCAGCCAGCGATTGGCCACCAGCGTCAGCGGGATCTCCACCCGCGCCGCGGCCCGGTACAGGATCTCCTTGATGACCGCTGGGCAGGCATCGGCGTCGACCCAGATGTTCATCCTGGTGGCTCCGCCGCGCGGCCGCTTGCCGCGTCAGAGCGTGAAGTCGCCGCTGGCCTCGGGCTGGAACAGCAACTCGACGATGCGCAGGCGCTGCACCTGGCCGGACGGTGTGGTGAGCTCGATCGCTTCGCCGCAGCGGCGTCCGAGCAGCGAGGTGCCGATCGGCGAGAGCACCGAGACGAAGCCGGCGTTCGGGTCGGTGTCTTCGGGATAGCAGACGGTGTACTTGCGCCGCGATCCGTCGTGCATGTCCTCGACCGTGACCTGGCTGTACATCGTGACGACGTCGCGTGGGACCTGCCGCTGGTCGACGACGTCGGCGTCGTCCAGGATCGACAGCAGCGTTTCGTCGTTGCGTGCCTGCATGCGCGAGAGCAGGCGATCGATGCGCACGTGATCGAGTTCGGTGAGTACGCGATGGTGGGTGGCGGTCTGTTGCATTGCAGTCTCCGGTTCTTGGCGCGAGGACGTGTCGGTTCGGTGCGCCGGAAGGCGGCGCGGGTCGGGACCCGTGTCGGCCCGGCGATCTCGAAAGGGAATCGAGCTGGAAGGGGGATCGCCGGGCTCAGGCTTCGAAGGCCGTCATGCCGGTTCGGCATGCGGCTTCGAGCCGAAGCTCTGGCGGCGCGATGCGCACGCGCACGCGCGCGCTGCCTGCAAGGGCGGCAGCACGGGGGTGCGGAGTGGCGGCGTGCATCATCGCGTTCATTGGCCGGAAAGTGCGGTCCGGTTTGGGGTCGGGTAAAAAAACGAGGGTCGGAAAACGAACGAGCCCGCACGCGTTGTACGCCCGTGCGGACTCATCGAGGCCATGATACCCCACGCCGGGGAAATGTCCAGCCCCGCCGGTACTGGTCCAGCCCCGCCGGCACTGTCCCGCCCGTTGCCGCAACGACGGCCGCGCGACGCGCGGGCGATGGTGCAGAATCCGCCCGATCATGGAAGCGTATTTCAAACCTGTCACGACACCGCCGCGACCTGCGGCCACCGTCGTGCTGTTGCGCGACAGCCCCGACGGCCCCGAAGTGCTGATGCTGCATCGGCATGCCAGCTCCGATGTGCTGGGGGGCGTCCATGTCTTTCCCGGCGGCAAGCTCGATGCGCAGGACAGCGAAGCGACTCTGCTCGAACGTGCCGGCGCACCTGCCGAAGCCCTGCGTGCGCGGCTGGCCGAACCGGGGCTCGAACCGGGTGTCGCGGCCGGTTTCTTCGTGGCGGCATGCCGGGAAACCTTCGAGGAGGCCAGCGTGCTGATCGCCCGCGGCGTCGGCGCGACGCTCGCGCTGCGCGCCAGCCAGCGCGCGCGCGAAGGCCTGGCGTTCGGTGCGATGCTGGCCGAACTCGGCATCGAGGTGGCCAGCGACCTGCTGGTGCCGTTCTCGCGCTGGATCACGCCCAAGGTGCCGGCGATGATGAACAAGCGCTTCGACGCGCGCTTCTTCGCCGCCGTGCTGCCGGAAGGACAGCAGGCGCGCCACGACGATCACGAGGCGATCGAAAGCGCATGGATGACGCCACGCGAGGCGCTCGAGCGCTACCGGCAGCGCGAGATCGTGCTTGCGCCGGCGCAGATCATGAGCCTGGTGCAGGTCGGTCGCCACCGCACCGCGGCCGCAGTGCTCGACGAGGCCAGCCGGCGCCCGCCGCCCGTCGTCGAGCCCGAAACGTTTCTCGAAGGCGGCGTGCGCACGATGGTGTATCCGGGCGACCCGCGGCACCCGGTTCGCGCGCGAGCCATGCCGGGTCCTACCCGATTGATCGTGCGCGACGGATTCTTCGAGCCCCCCGGAGGTTTCGATGCATTTTTCGA
>CAZBTE010000177.1:0-5311 GCA_964494665.1 uncultured Limnobacter sp. | reverse complement strand
CAGCTTCTCGAGCGCCTCGCGCATCGCCTCGAACTGGTTCGCCTCCACCGGGTACAACCCGGCAAACACCGACGGCTTGATCTCGCGAAAACCGGGAAGCGGCGCATCGGCCGGCCGGCTGACCAGCGTGAGGGTGTCGCCGACCTTGGCCGACCGCAACTCCTTCATGCCGGTGATCACGAAGCCGACCATGCCGGTCTCGAGCGCTTCGCGCGGGGCCGACTTCGGCGTGAACACCCCGAGCTGTTCGCAGGTGTGGACCGCTCCGGTGGCCATCATGCGGATGCGGTCGCGCGCGCGCAGCACGCCATTGAACACCCGCACCAGCATCACCACTCCGACGTAGTTGTCGAACCACGAATCGATGATGAGCGCCTGCAGCGGCGCCTGCGGATCGCCCTTGGGGGGCGGGATGCGCGCGACGATCGCCTCGAGGATCTCGTCGATGCCCATGCCGGTCTTGGCGCTGGCACGGATCGCGTTGCCCGCTTCGATGCCGATCACGTCTTCGATCTCGGCGGCGGCGGCGTCCGGGTCGGCCTGCGGAAGGTCCATCTTGTTCAGTACGGGCACCACCTCGACGCCCAGCTCGATGGCGGTGTAGCAGTTCGCCACCGTCTGGGCCTCGACCCCCTGGGAGGCGTCGACCACCAGCAGCGCGCCCTCGCAGGCCGACAGCGAGCGGCTGACCTCGTAGGAGAAGTCGACGTGGCCGGGCGTGTCGATCAGGTTCAGGCTGTAGACCTGTCCGTTGGCCGCGGCGTATTGCAGCGCCGCTGTCTGCGCCTTGATCGTGATGCCGCGCTCGCGCTCGAGCGCCATGGAGTCGAGCACCTGCTCGGCCATCTCGCGGTCGGAAAGGCCGCCGCAGCGCTGGATCAGCCGGTCGGCCAGGGTCGACTTGCCATGATCGATGTGCGCGATGATCGAGAAGTTGCGGACGTGCTGCATCGGGAAGCCGGAAAAGCGCGCAGGTCGCGCGAGAAACGAAAAGCGCGCCACTGGCGCGCATCGGCGCGCCCCCGGCGCGCGGAAGGCGGCATTTTACCAGCCGGCCACCCGGCTACCCGGGTCACGCTCGCGCGGACCCGGCGCCGGGTTCCCGTGTTCAGCGTTCGGGGCGCACCGGCACGTACTGCACGCTGTCACCCCGGCGCACCAGCAGCACCGCCGGCCGTGAGGTATCGAGCTTGGCGACCAGCTGGGCGAACTGCTTGGCGCTGGTGACCTCCTCGTTGTTCACGCTCAGCACGATGTCGCCGGTGCGCACACCCGCGCGCGCAGCGGGCCCCTCGGCGGCCTCGACCAGCACCCCGTTGCGCACGCGCAGCTGCGCCTTGCGTTCGGCACTGAGGTCGGAGACCGAGAGCCCCAGCTCGTTGGCCGGCACCGGCGCCGGCCCGCCCGGCTGTGGCGTGCCTCCACGGGCGCGCTGCTCCGCCGTGCGATCGGGCTCCATCTCGGCGACCGTGATCGAAAGGCTCTTCTGCTCGCCGCGGCGCCACACCTGCACCGGCACCCGCGTGCCCGGCGCGGTGCCGCCCACCAGCCGCGGCAGGTCGCTGGCACGCACGATCGGCTTGTTGTCGAAGCGCTGGATGATGTCGCCCACCTCGAGGCCGGCACGCTCGGCCGGTCCGCCGCCCTCGACGCTGCGCACCAGCGCGCCCTCCGCCTTCGGCAAGCCGAGCGGACCGGCAACGTCGCGCGTGACCTCGGCGATGCCCACGCCGATGCGCCCGCGGATCACGCGCCCGGTGGTGCGCAGCTGCTCGGCCACGCGCATCGCCTCGTCGATCGGGATCGCGAACGAGATGCCCATGAAGCCGCCGGTGCGGCTGTAGATCTGCGAATTGATGCCGACCACCTCGCCGGCCATGTTCAGCAGCGGGCCGCCCGAGTTGCCCGGGTTGACCGCCACGTCGGTCTGGATGAACGGCAGGTAATCGCCGGTGTCGCGGCTCTTGGCCGACACGATGCCGGCGGTCACGGTGCTGTCGAGCCCGAACGGCGATCCGATCGCCACCACCCACTCGCCCACGCGCAGCTTCTGCGAATCGCCGATCGTGAGCTTGGGCAGGTCGGCAACGTCGATCTTGACCAGCGCCACGTCGGTGCGCCGATCCGAGCCGATCAGCTTGCCGCGAAACTCGCGCCTGTCGTCCAGCGTCACGTAGATCTCGTCGGCACCGTCCACCACGTGATGATTGGTCATCACGTAGCCGTCGCCGGAGATGATGAACCCCGAGCCGACGCCGCGCGGCACTTCGTCGCCGGGACCGCGCCCGGGTCCGGGCGACTGGCGTGGCGGAAAGAAGCGCCGGAAGAACTCGTAGAACGGATCGTTCTCGTCGAGCCCTTCGGGCATCGGAAACTGCGGCATCTGTCCGCGGGCAGTGCGCGCCCGCTCGGTGGTGCGGATGTTCACCACCGCGGGCCCGGCCTTCTCGACCAGGCCGGTGAAGTCGGGAAGCTGCCGAACCGACTGTGCGAACGCCTCCGGGGGCACCCCGATCCCGGCCAGCAGGCCGGCGGTCACGATCCAGGCAAACAGGATTCTCTTCATCGGCATCTCATGGCATGGGGGAGCGAACTCCCAATGTACTCCAGCAGCGAAGTCGGGGCGCTGGCGGCGGGATTCAAGCCGATCGCGCATTGGCCGCAGCCGCGCTTCCGCGACCGAGCCAGCACAACCAGCCCTGCAGGCGGCGCCAGCGCTGCGGATCGCAATCGTGCCGGGCGATCAGCACGTCGCGGCAACGGTGCTCCCGCGGGTCGCGAAAACGCAGCCACACGAGCGGCCCGGTCGCGCACCAGCGTTCGACCTGCACTGCCCGTGCCGGCTCCATGCCTGCCTGATCCGATGCCTGCCAGCGCGCGCATCCCGATGGGTCGACGCTGAGCCGGCCCCATGACAATCCGCGCGCGCCCAGGCGCCAGGCCAGCCCGCACGCCGGCACGCCGGCCGCAAGCAGCGAGGCGGCACCCCAGGGCCATGGCGCAAGCCAGGCCGCCAGCCCAAAACCCGCGGCGGCAAGGGCCACCGTCGCGACGCGCAACGTTTGCAGCGAGGATCCGGGGGCGGCCTGCAGCTCGAACGCGAACGACACGGCGCGCGCCTTTGCGGGGGTTCAGACCCGGCGGAAGATCAGCGTCCCGTTGGTGCCGCCGAACCCGAACGAGTTCTTCATCGCCGCGCCGATCGGCAGCTCGCGGGAGGTGTTCGCGCAGTAGTCCAGGTCGCACTGCGGATCCTGCGCGAAGATGTTGATCGTGGGCGGCGAGACCTGGTGGTGGATCGCCAGCGCGGTGAACACCGATTCGATGCCGCCGGCACCTCCGAGCAGGTGTCCGGTCATGGACTTGGTGGAGTTGACCACCACCTTGCGAGCGACCGTCTCGCCGAGCGCCGCCTTGATCGCGTCGGTCTCGTTCTTGTCACCCAGCGGCGTGGAGGTGCCGTGCGCGTTCAGGTAGTCGATGCGGTCGGCCGGCAGTCCCGCGTCGCGCAGCGCGGCGAGCATGCAGCGGCGCGGTCCGTCCATGTCGGGCGCGGTGATGTGGTGCGCGTCGGCACTCATGCCGAAGCCGGCGACCTCGGCGTAGATGCGCGCCCCGCGGCGCGCTGCCTGCTCGTATTCCTCGAGCATCATCACGCCGGCGCCCTCGCCCAGCACGAAGCCGTCGCGGTCGCGATCCCACGGACGGCTCGCGGTGGCCGGGTCGTCGTTGCGCGTGGACAGCGCGCGCGCCGCGCAGAAGCCGCCCAGCCCGAGCGGCGAAATGGTGGCTTCGGAGCCGCCCGCCAACAGCGCGTCGGCGTCGCCATAGGCGATCATGCGCGCCGCGTCGCCGATGCAGTGCAGGCCGGTGGTGCAGGCGCTGACGATCGCGTAGTTCGGGCCCTTCAGGCCCGCCATGATCGACATCTGCCCGGAGATCATGTTGATGATCGAGCCCGGCACGAAGAACGGCGACACGCGGCGCACGCCGCGCTGTACCAGTTCGCTGTGCGTGTCCTCGATCAGCGGCAGGCCGCCGATGCCCGACCCGATGATGACGCCGATGCGCTCGGCGTTGGCCTCGGTGACTTCGATGCCGCTGTCGCGCAGCGCCTGCAGGCCGGCGGCGATGCCGTAGTGCACGAAGGTGTCGAAGTGACGCGCCTCCTTCGCCGGCATGTACTGCGCGACGTCGAAGCCGCGCACTTCGCCGGCGATGCGCGTGGGAAACGCCGACGCGTCGAAGCGGGTGATGCCCGAGATGCCCGAGCGCCCGGCCACCAGGTTGGCCCAGGCGGTCGGTACGTCGTTACCGACCGGGCTCACGATGCCCAGACCGGTGATCACGACACGGCGCCGGCTCACGTCGATGCTCCTTGCCTGCGTCAGGCGATTGCAGGAATGACGCGCGGGCCGTCCGGCCGGCGCGCCGCGAGGGCCGTCAGGCCTTCGAGTGCGACTTCACGTAGTCGATGGCCTGCTGGACCGTGGTGATCTTCTCGGCCTCTTCGTCCGGGATCTCGGTCTCGAACTCGTCTTCCAGTGCCATGACGAGCTCGACGGTGTCGAGCGAGTCGGCGCCGAGATCGTCGACGAACGAGGATTCGTTCTTGATGTCGGCCTCGTTCACACCCAGCTGTTCGGCCACGATCTTCTTGACGCGCTGTTCGATGTTTTCCATTCAGGGCTCCTGTGTCCTCTGCTCCGACGCGCTGCCGCCCCGCGAGGCAATGTGGCAACGCGGCCGGATTGTATAGCAGATCGGCCCGCGCAAGCGCCTCGGCCGCGCGCCCGAGGCGCATGGCTGAGGCCCTCGTGGCGAGTCGGCGTCGATCTGCGGCGATCGATCACTCATTCCATGTACATCCCGCCGTTTACGTGCAGCGTGACGCCCGTGACATAGCCCGCCTCGGGGGACGCGAGAAATGCCACCGCCGCCGCGATGTCCTGCGGCTGCCCGAAACGGCCGGCCGGTACCTGCTGGATCAGCGCAGCGGTCTGCTGTTCGGTCAGCGCGCGCGTCATGTCGGTCTCGACGAAACCGGGCGCCACGCAGTTGACCGTGATGTTGCGGCTGGCCAGTTCGCGCGCGAGCGAGCGGCTCATGCCCGCCACCCCGGCCTTGGCTGCAGCGTAGTTCGCCTGGCCGGCATTGCCGCTCGCGCCCACCACCGACGTGATGTTCACGATGCGCCCGTAGCGCGCGCGCATCATTGCGCGAAGCACCAGTCGTGACAACCGGAACACGGCACCCAGGTTGGTGTCGATCACCGCGTCCCACTCCTCGTCCTTCATGCGCATCGCGAGGT
>CAZBTE010000176.1:0-5347 GCA_964494665.1 uncultured Limnobacter sp. | reverse complement strand
CCGATGGCGCGCACGATGGCCGACATCGAACTTCTCGACCGCGTGATCGCAGGCGGCGCACCGGTGCGTGCGGCCGACCTGAAGAAGGTCCGGCTCGGCGTCGTCCAGGCGTTCCACGAGGACCTGGACGACGACACGCGCGCCGCACTGGATGCGGCCACGCGCAGGATGCTCGACGCCGGCGCCACGATCGTCGCAATCGACATGCCGCGTCTCGCGGAGCTGAACGGCGCGGTCGGTTTTCCGCTGGCGCTCTACGAAGCCTACGACGACATGGTCGCGTACCTGAAGCGATACGACACCGGCGTCGACATCGAGCAACTCGCGGCGGCCATCGCGAGCCCCGACGTGAAGGCCACGTACCAGGGGCTGGTGCTGCCGCGCAAGCTGCCGGGGCCCGACGACACGGTGGTCGACGCAAGGCCGGCCTACGATGCCGCGATCGCCACCGCCAGGCCGGCGCTGCGCCAGCTCTACGCCGACACGTTCGCGAAGCACAAGCTCGACGCGCTCGTGTTCCCGACCGTGCCGCGCGTCGCGATGGAGGCGAATCCCGATTCGAGCAGCCTCGGCAATTTCCTCACCTTCATCCGGAACACCGATCCGGGCAGCAACGCCGGCATCCCCGGCCTGACGCTGCCGATCGGGCTCGGCGCGACCAGCGGATTGCCGGTCGGCATCGAACTCGACGGCCCGGCGGGCAGCGATCGGCGGTTGATCTCCATCGGCCTGGCGCTCGAGCGATTGTTCGGCGCGTTGCCGCCGCCTGCACGCTGATCGACCGCGTGCCGGCAGCATTGGGGGGCGCCGGGAAGCGCGTCATGGCGACATCGAGCCCACGCAGCCAGCCGGCGATCTTCTACGGGCACGGCAGCCCGCTGAACACGCTCGAATCGAACCGCTACACGCAGGCGTGGAGGCGCAGCGGCGAGATCGGGCCACGCCCGCGCGCGATCCTGGCCATCTCGGCGCACTGGTACGTCGATGAGACCGCAGTGACTGCGATGCCGGATCCGCGCACGATCCACGACTTCCATGGCTTTCCCCCTGCGCTGAACGCGTTCGAGTATCCGGCGCCTGGCGACCCGGCGCTTGCCGAGCAGGTGCGTGCGCTGCTCGCACCGTTGCCGGTGCGGCTCGATCTCGGCTGGGGGCTCGATCACGGTACCTGGTCGGTGCTCGCGCACACTCATCCGCTGGCCGACGTACCGGTGGTGCAACTGAGCCTCGATGCGCGGCGCGGGCCGGCTTTCCATCACGAGCTGGGCCGCACGCTGGCCGTGCTGCGAAACGACGGCGTGCGCATCGTCGGCAGCGGCAACGCGGTGCACCACCTCGGGCGCGCCGTGTGGCGAGCCGGCGCACCGCCGCACGACTGGGCGAGTGCCTTCCAGGCGTGGGTGCGCGATCGCGTGCTGCGCGACGACGCGGCGGCGCTGGTCGACTACGAGCGCTTCGACGAGTTTCCGCAGGCGGCACGACTGGCGGTGCCCACGCCCGAGCACTACCTGCCGATGTTGGTGGTTCTGGGCGCGCGCCTGCCGGGCGACGAGGTCGCGATCCTCAGCGAGGGCATCGAGCTGGGCTCGATCGGGATGCTGTCGTTCGCGCTCGCACCGCCTGCGGCCGGTGCGGCGGACGGTGCGGTACCTACTTGACCGACGCGACCATGAACTCGACGGCCGCGCGCACCTGGGCGTCGGACAGGCTGCCGTTGCCGCCGCGCGGCGGCATCGCGCGGATGCCCTTGATCGAGTGCTCCACCAGCATCGCCTCGCCTTGTGCGATGCGCGGCCCCCAGGCGGCCTTGTCGCCGAGCTTCGGTGCGCCGGCGACGCCGGCCGCGTGGCACACCTTGCAGGTGGCGTCGTAGACCTTCTGCCCGTCGGCCGATGCGGCACCGGCAGCGGGCGCAGCGGCAACCGGCGCGGCGGGAGCCGGCGCGGCCGCAGGCGCGGGTGCGGCAGGGGCAGCGGCAGGGGCAGCGGCTGCAGCAGGGGTCGCAGCGGGGGCCGCAGCAGCCGGCGCGCCACTGGTGGCCGATGCGTCAGCACCCGTCAACTCGACGCGGGCCACGGGCCGGATGCGCGCTTCGATTGCTTCAGGCGTCATTGCGTCGGTGCCTGCGCCGGTGCGCGTGCCGGTGTCGACGAACCGGGCGAGCAGCGCGATGATTGCCATCGGCACCACGAACGCCAGCACCACGATGGTGATCAGCTGGCGCGGCGTCTTGATGAAGCTCTGGTGTTCGTCGCTCATGCTCGGGAGGCCGGGAAGATTCGAGACGGCCGATTATAAGCTGACGATTCCGCGCGGCGGCGCCGCCCCCTTCGGGCGCGCCTGCGCGAAGCCCTCAGCGATAGCTCCGGTAGACCGCGGCGCTGCCGTTGGCCTGGATGAGCAGCACGTCGTACGGATCCTTCCGGCCCTTGTATTCCGGACCGTCCATGCCCGGAGAGCCGATCGGCATGCCGGGCACGGCCAACCCTACCGCGGCCGGCTTCTCCTTCAGCAGGCGGTGGACCTCCGACGCCGGCACGTGCCCTTCGAGCGCGTAGCCGCCGACCAGCGCCGTGTGGCACGACCCGAACTTCTCGGCCACGCGCAGCCGCGCGCGGGCGGCGGTGTTGCCGCTGTCGTTCGGCTTGACGCGGAACCCGTTGTCCTCCATGTGCCGGATCCAGTCCTTGCAACAGCCGCAGGTGGGACTCTTCCAGACCTCGACCAGCGGCCCCGGTTGCCGTGCCTGCGCCGATGCCAGGCCGGGCAGCCCTGGTGCGAGGGCGCCGAGCAGAAGAACGGGCAGGCTGACGACGCGTCGTCGATCGTGCTTCATCCAGATGCTCCTTCCAGAGGGGATCGGTGCGGCGACAGGGCGCGCCCAAGGCGCAGGGCGTTCCATACCACCGAAACGGAACTCAGGCTCATCGCCAGCGCCGCGATCATCGGCGACAGCAGCAGGCCCGAAACCGGATACAGGACGCCGGCGGCCACCGGCACGCCGATCGCGTTGTAGATCAGCGCGAAGACGAGATTCTCGCGCATGTTGCGCACGGTGCGCGTGGAGACCATGCGCGCGCCGGCGATCGCGCGCAGGTCACCCTTCACCAGCGTGACGTGGCCCGCGGTCATCGCCACATCGGTGCCGGTGCCCATCGCGATGCCCACGTTCGAGCGCGCCAGCGCTGGCGCATCGTTGATCCCGTCGCCGGCCATGGCGACGCGGTGCCCGTCGGCCTGCAGGCGCTCGACCAGCGCGGTCTTGTCGGCGGGCTTCACCTCGCCGAGCACGTCGTCGATGCCGAGCCGGGCGGCGACCGCGCGTGCCGTGGTCCAGCCGTCGCCGGTGGCCATCACGACGCGAATCCCTGCCTCGTGCAAGAGGGAAAGCGCCTCGGGCGTGGTCGCCTTGATCGGATCCGAGACCGCGAGCAGGCCGGCGATCCGACCGTCGACGGCCAGGTACATCACGCTCGCGCCCTGCTCGCGCAGCGCTTCCGCGTCGTCGGCCAGTCCCTGCCAGGCGACACCGTCGTCGTCCATCAGCGCCGTGTTGCCCAGCGACACGCGCCTGCCGCCGACCACGCCGCGCACGCCGATACCGCTGGCCGACTCGAAGCCCGCGGGCGTATCCAGCGCGAGTCCGCGCCGCCGTGCCTCGTCGACGATCGCCCGGGCGAGCGGGTGCTCGGACCCCTGGTCGAGACTTGCAGAAACCTGCAGGACCTGGCTCACGTCGTGCCCCGGCGCGGGAACGGCACGGTCGAAGGCCGGCTTGCCTTCGGTCAGCGTACCGGTCTTGTCGACCACCAGCACGTCGATGTCGCGCAATGCCTCGATCGCTACTGCGTCGCGAAACAGAATGCCCCGCGTCGCCGCCTTGCCGGTGGCGACCATGATCGACATCGGCGTTGCCAGGCCCAGTGCGCAGGGGCACGCGATGATCAGCACCGCCAGCGTGTTCAGGGTGGCGAATACCCAGCGGGGGTCCGGTCCGAACAGGCCCCAGGCGAGGAAGGTGGCGACCGCGATCGCGATGACGGCCAGCACGAACCAGCCCGCCACCCGATCGGCCATGCGCTGCATCGGCGCGCGTGAGCGCTGCGCCTGCGCGACCAGATCGACGATCTGCGCGAGCATGCTCGCCGCGCCGACGCGCTCGGCGCGCATCGTCAGCGCGCCGCTGGTGTTCAGCGTCGCGCCGACCACCCTGTCGCCGGCGCGCTTGCTCACCGGGATCGGCTCGCCCGTCAGCATCGATTCGTCGACCGCACTCTCGCCTTCGACCACGATGCCGTCGACCGGCACCTTTTCGCCCGGTCGCACGCGCAGGACGTCGCCGACGTGAACGTGGGTCAGCGCGATGTCCGCCTCGCTGCCGTCGGCGTCGATGCGCCGCGCCGTCTTCGGCGACAGTCCGAGCAGCGCGCGGATCGCCGACGAGGTTTTCCCGCGTGCGCGCAGCTCGAGCATCTGGCCGAGCAGCGTCAGCGAGACGATGACCACCGCCGCCTCGAAATACACCGCGACCCGTCCATGCGCCACGAAAGACTCGGGAAAGCGCTGTGGCGCAACGGTGGCGGCGACGCTGTAAGCGAAGGCTGCGCCGACGCCGATCCCGATCAGCGTCCACATGTTCGGGCTCGCATCGCGAATCGACCGGCCGCAGCGTACGAAGAACGGCCACGCCGCCCACAGCACGACCGGCGCCGACAGGACCAGTTCGACCCATGACTGGTTCGACGGGGACATCCAGCCGAAGCGATGCCCGAACATCGCCAGCACCGTGACCGCGATCGTCAGCGGCAGCGTCCACCAGAAGCGGCGGGAGAAATCGCGCAACTCCGGGTTGTCGTCGGCTTCCGCGGTGGGCAGCAGCGGCTCCAGCGCCATGCCGCAGATCGGGCAGCTTCCGGGTGCCGGACGCCGGATTTCCGGATGCATCGGGCAGGTGTAGACCGCCGCTGCGGTGGGCAATACGGTGGAACCGGAACGCGCGCCGTGCTGGCCGGACGAACCGTTCGAATCCGTGGCGATCGGTATGCGAGCCAACGGCGACGCCTTGGTGACGACCATGCTGCGCCGTGGGACCGACCGGATCCCGACCGGCGCATTGCCTGTGGGCAATCTTCGCAGAACGGTAGTCGCCGCCGTGCAGAATGCGCACAGGCGACATGGTGACGGGGCCAGGCGATGAACATCCTGATCGCCGAAGACGAACGCAAGACGGGTGACCGGCTGCGAGCGCGGGTGTCGCGTGATCGTACCGCGCCGCGGCGCTACAATGCGCGCTTCGCGCCCGTAGCTCAGCGGATAGAGTACTGGCCTCCGAAGCCAGGGGTCGCTG
>CAZBTE010000175.1:0-5371 GCA_964494665.1 uncultured Limnobacter sp. | reverse complement strand
ACCAGGTCGATGATCGACGGCACGCTGGCGACCTCCCAGGCGATGTCGAGTTCGATGCCGGCCAGCATCGCCGGTTCACTGAGGTTCATCGCGGCGCGCCGACAGCTCGCGCAGGCAGGCCGGGCACAGGCAGGCCGCCGGCAGGTCTTCGGGCAGGGCCGCGAGCGGCGGCAGTTGCGCGCACCAGCAGCTGCCGGTGCCGATGCCGCAGGCGAACGCGGCGCCGCAGCGGGGGCAGGTGTCGGGGTATGCGGCCGAGGGATGGTGCGCGGCCGGTGCCTTGCCGCCGGCGGGACCGTTCATCGGCACCGCCCCTGCGCATCGAGCTTCATGTGCCGGCGCAGCCACGCGCGCTCGCGCAGCGCCGCGTGACGCGCCGCGACCTTCTCCTCGGGGGTCTGGTCGGCACGGAAGTCGAACGCACGCCGGGCCATCGGGTACATCTGCATCTCCACCGGCACGCCGCGCTCCCACAGCATGTAGAAGGCGCGGCCGTTGACGATGCGGCGCAGCTCGAAGTCGGCATCGCCCACCAGCATCAGCACCGGCGCGTCGATGGCCCGCACCTCGGGCGCGACCGAGAACAGCTGCTGCGGCTCGGCCGCGTTGGGGTCCTGGAAGTGGCCGTAGTAGGCGACGATGGCCGAGACGTCGCGCGGGCGTTTGGCCGCCAGGCGAATCGCGAAGTACGGGCCGCGCGACTTCGCGACGATGCCCACCGGACCCTTGCAGGCATCGTCGCGCGCCAGCAGCGCGTCGAGCCCGGCCTCGACGTCGGCCTCGGTCTCGGGATGGTGCCGATCGGGCCAGCGCTGGATCATGTTGCCGCTGAGCCAGTCCGGCGCCAGCACGAGGAAGCCGTCGCGCGCGAGCGCGCGCATGTGCTCGCGGTCCACGTCCTCGAAACCGCGCCGGGCGTGGATGTAGAGCACCGGCGGCCAGGGGCCGGCGCCTGCCGGACGCGCGATCTCGACCGGAACGTCGACGTCGCCGTGGCGCACGCTGCGCTTCTCCAGCGCCTGCGCGTGTGCGACGATCGGGGCGAGCAACAGGCACGCCAGCAGCAGGCAGCGCTTCATCGTGGTCGGCCTCCGGAAGGTCGGGCCGATCACAACACGAAGTCGCGACCAGGTAAAGCGGACGCGCCGCGCCTGCGTGCTTCGGCGCAGGTGCGTGCGACCGGCCCGAGCGTCGTGCTCGGTTAGAATTTCCGCTTCGTTCCATCGAATTCGCCCGAGGGGTGCCATGAGCGCCGAGCAGCAGCCCGACCGTTCCGCGGCGGCGTCCTCCGAAGCCGCACCGGCACCGGCGATCTCCCCGTCGCTGAAGGCCGCGATCCTCGCCGAGGCGATGCCTTACATCCGCCGCTTCCACGGCCGCATCGTGGTGGTCAAGTACGGCGGCAACGCGATGACCGACGAAAAGCTCAAGCAGAGCTTCGCGCGCGACGTGGTGCTGCTCAAGCTGGTGGGGCTGAACCCGGTGGTGGTGCACGGCGGCGGGCCGCAGATCGAGCAGCTGCTCGCCCGCGTGGGCAAGAAGGGCGAGTTCGTGCAGGGAATGCGCGTGACCGACGCCGAGACGATGGACATCGTCGAGATGGTGCTCGCCGGACAGGTCAACAAGGAGATCGTCGAGCTGATCAACCACGCCGGCGGGCGCGCGGTGGGCCTCACCGGACAGGACGGCGGCCTGATCCGCGCGCGACGCATGAAGATCTCGTCGCGAGACAGGCCCGAGGAGCAGATCGACATCGGCCAGGTCGGCGAGATCGAGAAGATCGATCCGGGCATCATCCAGACGCTGAGCGCGAACGGCTTCATCCCCGTGATCGCCCCGATCGGCTCGGGCGACGAGGGAGAGACCTACAACATCAACGCCGACGTGGTCGCCGGGAAGGTGGCCGAAGTGCTCAAGGCCGAGAAGCTGGTGCTGCTCACCAACACGCCGGGCGTGCTCGACAAGAACGGCATGCTGCTCACCGGCCTGAGTGCGCGCCAGATCGACGAGCTGTTCGCCGACGGCACGATCTCCGGCGGCATGCTGCCGAAGATCTCGTCGGCGCTCGACGCGGCCAGGGCCGGCGTCAACTCGGTGCACATCGTCGACGGGCGCGTCGATCATTGCCTGCTGCTCGAGATCATGACCGACCACGGCGTCGGCACGATGATCCGCAGCCACTGAGAATCGCGGCGGGCATGTCGTCATGAGGCGTTTCCGGCGGCTGCGCGCTGCGCCGGGCGCGTCCCCGCCGTCGCTGGCGTCGTTCGCGCCGCACGCTGCCGCCGATCCGCGTCAGGGCACGGCAGCGCCGGTATGGCTGCTCGACCTCGACAACACGCTGCACGACGCGATGGAGGTGGTGTTTCCGCGCATCAACCGCGCGATGACCGAATACGTCGCGCGCCTGCTCGAAGTCGCGCACGACGAGGCCGACGCGCTGCGCAGCGACTACTGGCGCCGCTACGGTGCGACGTTGCTGGGCCTGGTGCGCCATCACGGCGTCGATCCGCATCATTTCCTGCGCGAGACGCACCCGTTTCCCGATCTCGAGCGCATCGTCAGGCGCGACCGTCGCCTCGCGCACGCGCTGCGGCGGCTGCCCGGGCGGCGCATCGTGGTCACCAACGCTCCGATGCACTACGCGACGCGCGTGGTGCGCGCGCTCGGCATCGCGGCACACATCGAGGCCATCGTCTCGATCGAGACGACGGCGTTCGCGGGGCGCCTGCAGCCCAAGCCGTCGCGGCCGATGCTGCGCAGGCTGGTCGCGCGGCTGCGCGTGCCTGCGGCGCGCTGCGTACTGGTCGAGGATTCGGTGGTGAACCTCGCCGGTGCGCATCGGGTGGGCCTGCGCACCGTGCTCGTCACCGGCATCAGCCACCGTTCGCACCATCCTTCGCGCCGTACGCGTGCCGGGCCGGCTCGGCGCGTAGGGGTTCAAGTACAATCGGTCGCGCACCTGCCGCGCAAGGCACTCCGGTCCGCGACGAAAACGACATGAACGATCAGACGACGCCCGCGCCAAAGCCGGCCCGCCCCAAGCCGGGCGAGCGACGACTGCAGATCCTCCAGACGCTGGCAGCGATGCTGCAGGAGCCGGGCGGCGATCGCGTCACCACCGCCGCACTCGCGGGCCGCCTGCAGGTCTCGGAGGCCGCGCTGTATCGCCACTTCGCGAGCAAGGCGCAGATGTTCGAGGGCCTGATCGAGTTCATCGAGTCGACCATCTTCGGGTTGATCAACCAGATCACTTCGCAACAGGAAGACGGCCTGCGCCAGTTGCGCGACATGCTCGCGATGCTGCTGTCGTTCGCCGAGAAGAACCCCGGCATGACGCGCGTGCTGATCGGCGATGCGCTGGTCACCGAGGACGATCGCCTGCAGGATCGCATCAACCAGCTGATCGATCGCATCGAGGCTTCGCTCAGGCAGGCGTTCCGCGTGACCGTCGCGCAGGGGAAGCTGCCGCAGGACACCGATGCCGCAGCGCGCGCCGGCATCGTGCTCGCCTACGTGCTGGGCCGCTGGCTGCGTTTCGCCAAGAGCGGATTCCGGCGTTCGCCGGGCGAGATGTTCGAGCAGCAGGCGCCGCTGCTGATCGCCTGACCCCGGTCGTCGGCGTGGACATCGTCTACTTCACCATCACCGCGGCGGTGCTCTACCTGGCCGCCGATCGTCTTCTCGACGCGATGGAGCGCCGCGTCGGACGCCGCTTCGAACAGCGCTCGCTGATCTTCTTCGCGCTGCTGCTGAGCATGGCGCTGATCGCTTTCGCGATCATCCGCAACCTGTCGGGCGAAGGCTGAGCGATTCGCTGGGCGGTTCGGTGGAATTCGGTTATGATGCTGCAATGCCGCATCTCCTGATGCTGCATCGTGGCGTCGACAGCCAGTCTCTTCGCCCGTCTTCTCCGGCATCGGCCGTTCCAGAAGCCTCAACCCTGTTTTCGTCTGCCCGCGACTGGCGTCGCAACCCGAAGCGCCGAGGCGTTTCGTGGTGACCGAGGCCGATGTCGTTGGAGTCTCATGTCTTTTGCTGCCCTGGGCTTGTCTGAAGCCCTCGTCCGTGCCGTTGCCGACCGCGGCTACGATTCCCCCACCCCGATCCAGGCGAAGGCGATTCCGGCCGTGCTGTCCGGCGGCGATCTGCTGGCCGGCGCGCAGACCGGCACCGGCAAGACTGCCGGTTTCGTGCTGCCGATCCTGCAGCGCCTGTCGACCAGCGCGCCGCGCCGTGCGCCCGCAAGCGGCGCGCGCCCGATCCGCGCGCTGATCCTCACGCCGACGCGCGAGCTTGCCGCGCAGGTCGAGGAGAGCGTCGTCGCCTATGGAAAGCACGTGAAGCTGACGTCGACCGTGGTATTCGGCGGCGTCAACATCAATCCCCAGATCGACCGCCTGCGGCGCGGGGTCGACATCCTGGTCGCGACGCCGGGCCGGCTGCTCGATCACGCCGGACAGCGCACGGTCGACCTGTCCTGCGTCGAGGTGCTGGTGCTCGACGAGGCCGACCGGATGCTCGACATGGGCTTCATCCACGACATCCGTCGCGTGCTGAAGCTGTTGCCGGCGCAACGCCAGAACCTGCTGTTCTCGGCGACGTTCTCCGACGAGATCAAGACGCTTGCCGACGGCCTGCTGAACAAGCCGGCGATGATCGAGGTGGCGCGTCGCAACGCCGCCGCCGAAAGCGTCTCGCAACGCGTGCTGCCGGTCGACAAGGCGCGCAAGCGCGAGTTGCTGTCGCACCTGGTCCGGGAGCACAACTGGTTCCAGGTGCTGGTGTTCACGCGCACCAAGCACGGCGCCAACCGGCTCGCCGAGCAGTTGACCAAGGACGGAATTCCGTCGCTGGCGATCCACGGCAACAAGAGCCAGAACGCACGCACGCGTGCTCTGGCCGAGTTCAAGTCGGGCAGCCTGCAGGTGCTCGTGGCGACCGACATTGCCGCTCGCGGCCTGGACATCGTCGAGCTGCCGCACGTGGTGAACTTCGATCTGCCCAACGTGCCCGAGGACTACGTTCACCGTATCGGTCGCACCGGGCGAGCTGGCGCCGAGGGCGAGGCCGTGTCGCTGGTGTCACCGGACGAGAACGGGCTGCTGCGCGACATCGAGCGGCTGATCAGGCGCGAGATTCCGCGCCAGACGATCGCCGGCTTCGAGCTGGACCCGAACGCACGCAACGAGCCCGAGGTCGACGATCGACCGCCGCGGACGTCGCGTCGGCCGGCGCGCGGCGATGCATCGCGCGGACAGCGTGCGGGCGCTTCCGCTGGCAAGGCGGGTGCGCCACGCAGCCGCGCGCCAGCGCACGTGCAGGGAGCGCGCGCCCAACCGGCGACTCCAGCCGCGTCTCGCACGCCGGC
>CAZBTE010000174.1:0-5416 GCA_964494665.1 uncultured Limnobacter sp. | reverse complement strand
TCGGCATCACGTTCTACTACATGACGCTGAACCAGCCCTGGCTGCGCGAGATGTTCTACGGCATTCCGCGCCCGGTGCCCGTCACGAACCTGTGGTGGGACATCCAGCCGATCTCGGCCGGGTTGTTCGGAGTGCCGCTGGGCTTCCTCGTGATCTTCGTGGTCTCGCTGGTCACGCCGTCGCCCGACCGGCAGACGCAGGACCTGGTCGAGAGCGTGCGTTATCCGAACCTGAAGGCCGCCTGATCGAAGGCTGGCCGGCGCGGCGCGTTCGCGCGGCGCGCTCAAGGTTCCCGGCCGCTTCGGCGGCCGGCGAAAGAGGGGTCGACCGCGAGGTCGGCCCCTCGTCGTTTCAGCGGGTTTTTGCCTTGGTTATCAAACCCTTGTGCAGTCGCCAACGGGTGTGGCGCGGTATACTGCCGGCCCTCGGAGGGATGGATGAGTGGTTTAAGTCGCACGCCTGGAAAGCGTGTAGGGGTTAACAGCCCCTCGGGGGTTCGAATCCCCCTCCCTCCGCCAGAATCTGCCTACCCCGCCTGCCGCGCGATCAGCGTGACCCCGAGCACGATGAACGCGATGCCCAGCCAGCCGGTCAGCCCCATCGTCTCGCCCAGCCAGTAGCGAGCGATCAGCGCGTTGATCACGTAGCCGATCGACAGCATCGGGTACGCCACGGTGACCGGCACGCGCGTGAGCGCGGCGATCCACACGACCAGGCTCACTCCGTAGCAGGCGAAGCCGAGCAGGAACGGCCAGTCGCGCAACACGCGCGCGCCGATCGGGATCGCCTCGGACAGCGCGAACTCGACCGGCCCGAGCCGGTTGGTGCCGTGCTTGAGAAGGCTCTGCGCGAGCGCATTGAGCACGACGCCGGCGAGCACGAGCGCGAGGCTGAGGGCGTTCATCGGCGCACATCTTACTGCTACACTCGCGCGCCATGTCCTACTCGAAGCCACCCCGGCGCCTGCCGACGGCTGCGCTGGCGGCGCTGGGCATCGTTTACGGTGACATCGGCACCAGCCCCCTGTACGCGTTCCGGGAAGCATTCGACCCGCAGCGCGGACTCGCGCTCACCCAGGCGAACGTGTTCGCGGTGCTCTCGATGATCTTCTGGGCGGTGACGCTGATCGTGTCGCTGAAGTACGTGACGATCATGCTGCGCTTCGATCATCGCGGCGAAGGTGGCGTGCTGGCGCTGCTTTCGTATTGCGCCCAGCGCCTGCGCGAGCGGCCCCGACTGTTGTCGGTGGTGACGCTGCTCGGCGCGCTTGCGGTGTCGCTGTTCTACGGCGACGCGGTGATCACGCCGGCGATCTCGGTGCTGTCGGCGGTCGAGGGTCTCGCCGTGGCGGTGCCTTCGCTCGAGGCGCTGGTACTTCCGGCGGCGGTACTCATCATCGTCGGCCTGTTCCTGTTCCAGCGGCGCGGCGCGGGAGCGGTGGGCGCGCTGTTCGGGCCGATCATGGTGCTGTGGTTCCTGGTGCTGGCGGGCGCGGGGCTGGCCGGCATCGCCGAGAACCCCGGCGTGCTGTGGGCGCTGGATCCGCGCTACGCGATGAAGTTCGTACTCGAGCAGCCGGGCATGGCCTTCGTGGCGGCGGGCGCGGTGTTCCTGTGCGTGACCGGGGCCGAAGCGCTGTATGCCGACATGGGGCACTTCGGCCGTCGTCCGGTGCAGCTCGCCTGGTTCGTGCTGGTGCTGCCGTCGCTCACGCTGAACTACTTCGGCCAGGGCGCGCTGGTGCTGCGCGATCCGGCGGCCGCGCGCAACCCTTTCTTCCTGCTCGCGCCCGAGGCGCTGCTGGTGCCGCTGGTCGCACTCGCGACGGCGGCCGCCGTCATCGCGTCACAGGCGACGATCTCGGGTGCGTTCTCGGCTACGCAGCAGGCGTCGCGGCTCAACTTCCTGCCGCGCCTGCGGGTGCTGCACACGTCGGACCAGACGCAGGGCCAGATCTACATCCCGGCGGTGAACTGGCTGCTGATGGTGCTGGTGGTGGCGTTGGTGCTCGGTTTCCGGAGCTCCGGCGCGCTCGCCTCGGCCTACGGCATCGCGGTGTCGGGCGACCTCCTGCTGGCCAGCGTGATGCTGCTGCTGGTGCTGCCGTTCGTGAAGGGACTGCGGATGCTGTGGCCGCTGTTCCTGCCGTTCGCGGCGGTCGAGCTCGCATTCTTCGCTGCCAACGCGGTCAAGTTCGTGGACGGCGGCTGGTTCCCGCTGCTGCTGGCGCTGGGGGTTTTCACGGTACTCACGACCTGGCGACGCGGCCTGCAGATCATGCAGGCGCGCAAGGAAGCGGGGCCGAAGGCGACGCTCGACGGCCTGGCGATGGACCTGGCCGACGTGCCGCGCGTGCCTGGCTCGGCGGTGTTCTTCTCGTCTTCGGCCGGCGGCTGCCCGAGCTCGTTCCTGCACAACCTGAAGCACAACAAGGTGGTGCATGAACAAACCGTGTTCGTGACCGTGCAGTTCGAGGACGTGCCGCGCGTGCCCGACGACGAGCGCATCCAGGTGATGCGCGGTGCCAACGGCATCGTGCGCATCATCGCGCAGTTCGGCTATCGCGAGAGCCCCGACGTCGCGCTGCTGTTGCGGCTGGCTGCCCGCAAGGACGTGGTGTGCGCGATCGACGACACGTCGTTCTTCACCAGCAAGCCGACGCTGGTGTCGGTGAGCCGACGCGGCGTGTTCGGCTGGCGGCGCTCGCTGTTCGGCTGGATGCTCCAGAACAGCACCAGCGTGGCCAGTTACCTGCACCTGCCGCCGAACCGCGTGGTGGAGCTGGGCACCCAGGTGGCGATCTGAGGGGCGGGAAGGGGGAAGCAGGAAGGAGCAACGGAGAAGGGGTCTCAGCGCAGCGCCTGTTCCAGGTCGGCCAGCAGGTCCTCGGTGGCCTCGACGCCGCAGGCCAGCCGCACCAGGTTGGGAACGATGCCGGCAGCGCGCATCTGCGGCTCGTCCAGCGTGCCGGCCACCATCGCGGCTGCGTGCACGACCAGCGACTCGACGCCGCCCAGGCTCACCGCCTGCGTGAACAGGCGCAGGCGCGACACGAAGCGTTCGGTACGGGCGTAGTCGCCGCGCAAGCGCAGCGCAAGCACGCCACCGAAGCCGCGCATCTGCACGCGAGCGAGCGCGTGCTGTGGGTGGCTCTCCAGGCCCGGATAGTGCACCGCTTCGATCTCGGGGTGACCCTCGAGAAAGCGCGCCACCGCCATCGCGCTCTGGTTGGCGCGCGCCACGCGCAGCGCCAGCGTGCGCATGCCGCGCAGCAAGAGCCACGCGTCGAAGGCGCCGAGTGTCGCCCCCAGCGCGATCGTGCTCTGCCAGATGCGATCGAGCAGTTCGTCGCGCGCGACAATCGCCCCCGCGATCAGGTCGTGATGGCCGCCGAGGTACTTGGTGGCGCTGTGCACCACCACGTCGATGCCGAAGGCCAGCGGCTGCTGGTTCAGCGGACTGGCGAAGGTGTTGTCGGCCACGCTGATCACGCCTGCCGCGCGCGCCGCCCCGGCGACTGCACGCAGGTCGGTCAGCGTCATCGTCGGGTTGGACGGGGTCTCGAGCATCACGAGCTTCGCGCCGCGCCGCACCGCGGCAATCAGTCCATCGGTGTCGGCCTGGTCGACCAGGTCCACGCGCACGCCGAAGCGCGGCAGCAGTTCGGTGAATAGCTGGGTCGTGCCCATGTAGTGGCTGGTCTGCGCCACCGCGCGATCGCCCGCGCCGAGCAGCCCCAGCAGTACGGCCGAGATCGCGCCCATGCCGCTGGAGGTCATCAGCGCGCCGTCGCCGCCTTCGAGCCGCGCGATCAGTCGCGCCGCGCGCTCGTGGGTGGGATTGCCGTAGCGCGTGTAGAAGCGCGGATGCCGGGGTCGCGTGGCCATCTCCGCGAACTCGTCGGGGTCGCGCGCCGCGTAGGTCACGGACGGGTGGATCGACGGCGCGAGCCCGCCACCGTGCGCAGGCTCGCGATCGGCGTGGACCAGCACGGTGTCGGGGTGTTCGATCGGGGCGGGCATCGGGTGTCGGAAGAGGCTGTTCGCGGCCGGCAAGTAGAATGGCGCCGATGATTCGAGCGGCATTCCTCCCCTGGCCGGGTCCGATTCTAGCCCGCGCGCTTGCCTTGGCCCGCCCGACGACGGGCGTACCATTCGCTCGGCCAGCGCGATGAGTCTTGCCTTGCGTATCGCGCTGTTCGCGGCCGGCGCGGCCGTGCTCGGGTTCCTGACGACCTGGGCGTTTCTCGCCTACCTGCATCCCGACCGGGTCATCGACTTCGCGACGATGCTGCAGATGTGCGGCATCCCGCTGTCGCGTTGACCGCTTCCCTTTCCTTTTCTTCCCACATGGCGACACGCAAGAGCGACTACAGCGAATCGTCGATTCGCGTGCTGAAGGGCCTCGAGCCGGTGCGGCAGCGGCCAGGCATGTACACCCGCACCGAGAACCCGCTTCACATCGTCCAGGAGGCGATCGACAACGCGGCCGACGAAGCGCTGGCGGGGTTCTGTCGCGAGATCTGCGTCACGCTTCACGCCGACGGCAGCGTGACGGTCGACGACGACGGCCGCGGGATTCCGGTTGGCGTGCACCCGGACGAAGGCGTGCCGGTGGTCGAGATCGTCTTCACGCGGCTGCACGCGGGCGGCAAGTTCGACAAGGCGGCCGGCGGCGCGTACAGCTTCTCGGGCGGGCTGCACGGCGTCGGCGTGTCGGTGACCAACGCGCTGTCCAGGCGCATGGAAGTGACGGTGTGGCGCGACGGCGCCGTGCATCGCATCGCCTTCGCCGGCGGCGAGGTCGCCAGCCCGCTGGCCTCGTCGGCGCCCGAGCGCGGCGACCGGCGCAGCGGCACGCGGGTGCGCTGCTGGCCCGATGCGAAGTACTTCGATGCACAGGCAATTCCGCAGGCCGAGCTGGCACACCTGCTGCGTTCCAAGGCGGTGCTGCTGCCGGGCGTGAAGGTGACGCTGCTGGAGGAAAAGAGCGGCCGTCGCCAGTCGTGGCAGTACGCGGAGGGCTTGCGCGGCTACCTGACGGAGTCGCTGGCGGCGCTGTCGGGGGCGGAGCCGGTGATTCCGCTGTTCGAGGGCGAGCAGACGATCGGCGCCGACCACGAGACCTTCGCCGCGGGCGAAGGCGCGCAATGGGTGGTGGCGTGGACCGAGGAGGGCGGACTGCTGCGCGAGTCGTACGTGAACCTGATTCCCACGTCGGCCGGCGGCACCCACGAGTCGGGTCTGCGCGAAGGACTTTTCGCGGCCGTGAAGGGTTTCATCGAATTGCACGGCATGCAGCCCAAGGGCGTCAAGCTGTTGCCCGAGGACGTGTTCGCGCGCGCAAGCTTCGTGCTGTCGGCGAAGGTGCTCGATCCGCAGTTCCAGGGGCAGATCAAGGAGCGGCTGAACTCGCG
>CAZBTE010000173.1:0-5422 GCA_964494665.1 uncultured Limnobacter sp. | reverse complement strand
CGACGTCGACGAGCACACGACGCTGATCCGCGTGGCAGTCGACCATGCCGCCGGACGCGTGCCGATCATCGCCGGCGCGGGCGGCAACTCCACGCGCGAGGCGATCGAGCTCACCGAGTTCTCGCAGAAGGCGGGCGCGTGGGCGTCGCTGCAGGTCGTCCCCTACTACAACAAGCCGACGCAGGAAGGAATGTACCGGCACTTCCGCGCGGTGGCCGAGGCGGTCGACCTGCCGATGGTGCTCTACAACGTGCCCGGACGCACGGTGGCGGACTTGTCCAACGCAACCGTCCTGCGTCTGGCCGAGGTGCCCGGCATCGTCGCACTGAAGGACGCCACCGGCGACATTCCTCGCGGCTCGATGTTGCTGGCCCAGCTGCCAGCCGATTTCGCGGTCTACGGGGGCAACGACGATTCCGTGCTGGCGCTGATGGCGATGGGGGCGCACGGCGTGATCTCGGTCACCGCCAACGTGGCACCGCGCGCGATGGCGCAGATGTGCGAGCGTGCGCTGGCCGGTGACTGGCCCGCTGCGCTGGCGATCAACCGTCGCCTGCTGCCGCTGCACGCCGACCTGTTCGTCGAGGCCAACCCCATCCCGGTCAAGTGGGCGCTCGCCGAAATGGGCCGCATTGGCCGCGGCATCCGGCTGCCGCTCACGCCGCTGTCGCCCGAACGACACGAGACCGTTCGCGCGGCGCTGAAGCGTTCTGGAGTGATCAATTGACGATGAAGTCGTTTTCGATCGGCGCGCGGCAGCGGCTGCGCCTGGTGGTGGTTCCGGTGCTGGTGGCGGCGCTTGCGGCGTGCTCGCTGAACGAGAAGATCGACGAGATGAACCGCATCGAGTACAAGTCGGCCGCAAAGCTGCCGCCGCTCGACGTCCCGCCGGATCTCTCGGCACCGGCCCCCGACGGTCGCTACACGGTGCCCGACCGCGCAACGGACGCACGCACCGCCTCCGAGCGCAGTCGCACGGCAACGGGAGCGGCTGCAGCATCGGCCGCCCAGCCCGCGGGCGTTCCGGCTGCCGGGTCCGGCACGGTGCTGCCCGGTGTGAAGGGCGCGCGCATCGAGCGCGGCGGTTCGCAGCGCTGGCTGGTCGTCGACCAGCCGCCCGAGCGCGTGTGGCCGGTGGTGCGCAACTTCTGGCACGAATCAGGCTTCACGGTGCAGTCGGAATCGCCCGACACCGGAATCATCGAGACCGAGTGGGCGGAGAACCGGGCGAAGCTGCCACTCGACTTCATCCGGCGTACGCTCGGTCGCGTGCTCGATAGCGTCTATTCCACCGGCGAGCGCGACAAGTTCCGCACCCGGCTCGAGCCGGCGGGCGCGGGCACCGAGATCTACATCAGCCATCGCGGCATGGTCGAGGTGTACACATCGGAGGCCAAGGACACCACGGTCTGGCAGCCGCGGCCGAGCGACCCGGATCTGGAAGCCGAGTTCCTGCGCCGCCTGATGCTCAAGTTCGCCGACACCGATACGCAGCAGGTCGCGGGCGTCGAGACGAGTGCATCGGAGCGCGCACGCCTGATCGACAGCGACGCGGCGCAGGTTCTCGAGGTCAACGAAGGCTTCGACCGGGCCTGGCGCCGCGTCGGACTCGCGCTCGATCGGGGCGGGTTCACGGTCGAGGATCGCGATCGCGCCGAGGGTATGTACTTCGTGCGCTACATCGATCCCGAAGTCGAGGGTGGCCGCGTGGCGCAGAAACCCGGCATTCTCACGCGCCTGTTCGGCGGGTCGAAGTCGCGCGCCGATGCGAGCCAGCAGTTTCGCGTGCGCGTCGAAGAGCGCGGCAGCGAGCAGAGCCGCGTGACCGTACTCGGTGCCGACGGCAAGCCGGTGGGCGAGGTCGACCGGCGCACGGCCGGACGCATTCTCGCGCTGCTGCACGAGCAATTGAAGTGACGCGGTGCGTTTTTCCAGCCTGGGCAGCGGCAGCGAGGGCAACGGCCTTCTGATCGAGGCGGTCGACGGTAGTCGCACCGCGCGGCTGCTGATCGACTGCGGCTTCGGGCGCCGCGAAGCCGAGCGCCGGCTGCAGGCGGCCGGTTGCGCGCCGGGCGCGCTCGATGCAATCCTGGTCACGCACGAACACGCCGATCACATCGGCGGGGTGTTCCGTTTCGCGCGTGCGCACGGCGTGGCGGTGCACCTGACGCACGGAACCCTGCGTGCGGCTGCGTCGATGCTGTCGGAGATGCCGGAAGTCGAGCCGCTGCTTCGCGTGTTCGATTCACACCAGCCGTTCGAATGCGCGGGCCTGCGCATCGAGCCGGTGGCGGTGCCGCACGACGCGCGCGAGCCGGTGCAATTCGTCGTCGATGACGGACGCCGCCGGCTCGGGGTGCTGACCGACCTGGGCCACGGTACGCCGCACGTCGTGCGCGCGCTGTCGCGGCTCGATGCGCTGGTGCTCGAGTGCAACCACGACGCGCAGATGCTCGCTGTCAACCCACGCTACCCTGCGGCGCTGAAGCGGCGCATCGCCGGACCGTGGGGGCATCTCGACAACGGCGAAGCCGCGCGCATTCTGGCGGCGATCGACCGCGACAGGTTGCACACGGTGGTGGCCGCGCACCTGAGTCGCCACAACAACCGCCCCGAGCTCGCGCATCGAGCGTTGGCGACGGTGCTGGCATCGCAGGCCGACGAGATCATCCGCATCGCCGACCAGGACTGCGGCCTGGACTGGGTCACGGTCTGAAAACGCCGAACCGGCCGTGCGGCCGGTTCGGGGGAGCCGGCTGCAACGGCCGGTTCCAGGTCGCCGGCCGCGGTGGCCGGCGGCGCAGGCCCGCCTGCGGCAGGGCCGCAGCGGCGCCGTGCGCCGCTATTCCTTCCTGGCCGCCTCGACCGCCTTGTCGGCGGCTTCCTTGGCCATGGCGGCAGCCTTGTCGGCCGCCTCCTTGGTCGCGTCGACTGCAGAGGCAGCGGCGTCCTTCGCGGCTTCCACCGTCGGCGCCGCTGCTTCACGCGCGGCCTGCATCGCACCGGTGGTCGCCTCGCCGGCTTTCTCCGCGGCTTCCTTGGCGACGTCGACCGCCGTGCCTGCTGCTCCCTTTGCTGCCTCGACTGCCGAGCCTGCGGCCTCCTTCGCCGCCTCGACCGGGGTCGGTGCGGTGCTGGCGGGCGCGGGCGCCTCTTCCTTCTTGCTGCAGGCGGCGAGCGTGACAACGAACAGCGAGGCAATCAACAGCGACTTCTTCATGGCGGGTCCCTTCGAAAAATGGAGGTTCGTTCGTCGGCCGTTGTCCATGGCCGATCGAACCGGCAATCTTATCAAGCGCGCGGCAGGAGCTCTCCCTGGGATGTGCGGATGCTGCGATCGGGGGGCAGGCGCCGCGACGCTTTCGTCTAAACTGGAGCAGCCAGTACGCGACCAGGAGCCGTTGTCGATGCCTTCCGTAGTGAGCCCGGGTTGCTGGGTGCGGCTGCGCTACCGGCTGTTCGACGCCGGGGGCGAGCCGATCGAACCGGGCGAGCGCGAGCTCGCCTATCTGCACGGGGGCCACGGGGCCGTATTCGAGCGAATCGAGGCGGCGCTCGAAGGCAAGGCCGCCGGCGATACGCTGAGCGTCTACCTCGAACCGCAGGACAGCTTCGGCGACTACGATGCCGCGCTGGTGAGGCTCGCGCCGCGCGAGCGTTTCCCCGACGAGCTCGAGGTCGGCATGGCCTTCGAAGGCTTGCCTGGCGAAGCACCCGACGGCCTGATCCACACGGTCACGGATTTCACCGACGACACGGTGGTGCTCGACGCCAATCATCCGCTGGCAGGCATGGCGTTGCGCTTCGAGCTGCACGTGATCGAGGTGCGCCCCGCCACCGCCGAGGAAATCGAGCGCGAGCGCCAGGCCGACAGGTAGGGCGCCCATGCGGGCGCCAGGCCGGCGGGCAGGGCGGCCGCGGCAACCACCGCGGCGCCCGGGCTTCCGCGCTCAGGCCGGCGGTCGTGCCGGTTGCGCCGCGGGGGCGAACGCGTCGGAGTAGCACGCGCCCTCGTGCAGTCCCTGTGCGACGAACGCCGGGCGCGCCGCCTCGACCATGCGCACCGAGCCGCAGGCATAGACCGAGAAGCCCGACAGGTCGGGGAAATCGGCGAGGATGGCCTCGTGAACCAGCCCGGTACGGCCCTTCCAGTCGTCTTCGGGCGCCGGGTCCGAGATGACCGGCACGAAGCGGAAGTTCGGGTGTTCGCGTTCCCAGCGTTGCGGCAGTTCTGTCAGGTACAGGTCGCGCGGCCGCCGCACGCCCCAGTACAGGTACAGCGGCCGTTCGATGCCCATTCCGAACGCCTGCTCGAGCAGGCTCTTGACCGGCGCGAAGCCGGTGGCGCCTGCCACGAAGATCAGCGGCTTGTCGCTCGGCTCGTGCAGCACGAACGAACCGATCGGCCCCTCGATGTTCAGCGTATCGCCCACCTTCATCGATTCGAAGACATGGGTCGTGAAACGTCCGCCCGGCATCAGGCGCATGTGCAGCTCGATCAGGTCGGTGGCGCCCGACGGCGTGGTGAACGAATAGCTGCGCCGCGCGCCGTCCTCGAGAAGGATGTTGAGGTATTGCCCGGCCTCGAACTCGATGCGTTCGCCTTCGGGCAGGCGCAGCACGACCAGCATCACGTCGTGCGCGAGCCGTTCGAGCCGGTCGACGCGCACTTGCCAGGTGCCGAACTGGGTGCCGCGCGTGGCCGCGTTCTCCTCGTACTCGAACTCCACGTCGGACAGTGCCCGTGCGCAGCACAGCAGGATGCGCCCGGCGGCGCGCTCGCTATCCGGCAGCGCGCTCGGCTGGTAGCCGGACATCTCGACCTGCCCGCCGATCATCGTGGCCTTGCACACGCCGCAGCCGCCCGAACGGCATTCGAACGGCAGCGCGATGCCCGCGCGCAGTCCGGCGTCGAGCAGGGTTTCGCCCGGGCGCACCGGGGCGTTCTGGCGCCCCGGATGTGCGGTCAGCTGGTAGGTCTGGCCGCGGCCGGTGCGGGCCGGCGGCAGCCAGGGCAGCGCCATCAGCAGCAGCGTGACGCCGGCGCACGCGATCCAGAGCTTCAGCGGGTCCCAGGCGTAGATCAGCGGATAGACGGTGAGATAGAACCAGTCGAAATCCAGCAGCACGGGCGCGCTGCCGAAGTCGGCGGGCGCCTGGCTGACCACCGGCTTGACCAGCGACAGCACCAGCAGCATCCCGACCAGGCCGTATGCCAGCGGGCGCGGTGGCATTTGCGACGCGCGCGGCACGCGCTGGGTGTGGATCCACAGCGCCAGCAACACCACCAGCGGGATGCCGATGTGCAGGAATGACAGCAGCGAGAACAGCCGGTCGGTGACCGCCTCGGGCGTGATGAAGTTGCGGGTCAGGATGCCGTTGAACACCGGCAGCGCATCGAGCCACTCGGTGGTGGCGACGA
>CAZBTE010000172.1:0-5425 GCA_964494665.1 uncultured Limnobacter sp. | reverse complement strand
TCGAGCCAGCGGATCATCGCGCCGATGTTGAACGCGGCCTGCACCGGGTCGAGCTGGAACTGCGTGCCCGGCACTTTCGCACCGTTCGGTACCACGGTGCCCGGCACGATCGGCCCGAGCAGCTTGGTGCACGCCGGGTACGACAGCGCTTCGAGACCGCAGCCCAGCGTGTCGATCAGGCAGGCGCGCGCGGTTGCGAGCGCCTCCTTGCTGCGGATCCTGTACTTCAGCGTGTAGTCGACGATGTCGACCAGCACCTTGTCCGGCGCTGGCCGGCTCTTCGGGATATGGGCGCCCATGTTCGCGTGCGTGTCCGGGAAGTGGTGGAAAGTGGCGGGTCCGTTACTTGCGCTTTTCGATCGGCACGAACTTCAGGTTCTCGGGCCCGACGTAGTTGGCGCTCGGCCGGATGATCTTGTTGTCGATGCGCTGCTCGATGACGTGCGCCGACCATCCCGAGGTGCGCGACATCACGAACAGCGGGGTGAACATCGCCGTCGGAACCCCCATCATGTGGTAGCTCACGGCGCTGAACCAGTCGAGGTTGGGGAACATCTTCTTCGCGTCCCACATCACCGACTCCAGCCGATCGGCGATGTCGAACATGCGGGTGTTGCCGGCTTCGGCGGAGAGCTTGCGGGCGACTTCCTTGATCACCTTGTTGCGCGGGTCGGAAACCGTGTAGACCGGGTGGCCGAACCCGATCACGACCTCCTTGTTCGCGACGCGCTGGCGGATGTCGGCCTCGGCCTCGTCGGGCGAGTCGTAGCGCTTCTGGATCTCGAAGGCCACCTCGTTGGCGCCGCCGTGCTTGGGCCCGCGCAGCGCGCCGATGGCGCCGGAGATCGACGAGTACATGTCCGAGCCGGTGCCGGCGATGACGCGTGCGGTGAAGGTGGAGGCGTTGTACTCGTGCTCGGCGTACAGGATCAGCGAGGTGTGCATCGCCCGCGTCCACGACGCCGACGGCTCGCGACCGTGCAGCAGGTGCAGGAAGTGCGCGCCGATCGAGTCGTCGTCGGTCTCGACCTCGATGCGCCTGCCGTTGGTGCTGTAGTGGTACCAGTAGAGCAGCATCGAGCCGAGCGAGGCCAGCAGCCGGTCGGCAATGTCGCGCGCGCCGGCCGTGTTGTGGTCGTCCTTCTCGGGCAGGCTGCAGCCGAGCGCCGACACGCCGGTGCGCATCACGTCCATCGGGTGCGCCGAGGCGGGCAGCGTCTCGAGCGCGGCCTTCACGCTGGCAGGCAGGCCGCGCAGCGTGCGCAGCTTCGCCTTGTAGCCGGCCAGCTCGGCACGGTTGGGCAGCTTGCCGTGCACGAGCAGGTAGGCCACCTCCTCGAACTCGGCGGCCTCGGCGATGTCGAGGATGTCGTAGCCGCGGTAGTGCAGGTCGTTGCCGGTCCGGCCCACCGTGCACAGCGCGGTGTTGCCCGCGGTGACGCCCGACAGCGCGACCGATTTCTTCGGCTTGAAGCCGGGGTTCTGCGTCTCGTTGCTCATGGTCTCCCCATGGTGGGCGCGCTCACTTCGAGCGCGCGAACAGCTGGTCGAGCTTGCGCTCGTAGTCCCAGTAGCCGATCGCGTCGTACAACTCCTGGCGCGTCTGCATGGTCGGCACCACCGCCTGCTGGGTGCCTTCGCGCCGCAGCGTGCGGTAGACGTTGTCGGCGGCCCGGTTCATTGCACGGAACGCCGACAGCGGATAGAGCGCCATCGCCACGCCGGCCGCGCGCAGTTCTTCGACGGTGAACAGCGGCGTCTGGCCGAATTCGGTCAGGTTCGCCAGCACGGGCACCTTCACCGCGTCGACGAAGCGCCGGTACATCGACAGCTCGGTGATCGCCTCGGGAAAGATGCCGTCGGCACCCGCCTCGGCGCAGGCCACCGCGCGCTCGATCGCGCGCTCCAGCCCTTCGACCGCCAGCGCGTCGGTGCGCGCCATCACGAAGAACCCGGGGTCGGTGCGCGCGTCGACCGCCGCCTTGATGCGGTCGACCATCTCTTCCTGGCTGACGATCTCCTTGCCCGGCCGGTGGCCGCAGCGCTTGGCGCCGACCTGGTCCTCGATGTGCATCGCTGCGGCGCCGGCCTTGACCAGCGACTTCGTGGTGCGCGCCACGTTGAACGCGGAGGCACCGAAACCCGTGTCGACGTCGACCAGCAGCGGCAGGTCGCACACGTCGGTGATGCGCCGCACGTCGATGAGCACGTCTTCCAGCCCGGTGATGCCCAGGTCGGGCAGCCCGAGCGAGCCCGCGGCCACGCCGCCGCCCGACAGGTAGATGGCGCGATAGCCGGCGTGCCTGGCCAGCAGCGCGTGGTTGGCGTTGATCGCGCCGGGGATCTGCAGCGGCTGCTCGGCGGCCAGTGCGTCGCGGAACTTGCGTCCTGGTGTGTTCATGGCGGAACTCGCGGATTCGGCGGCATGGGCCTCGGTGCGGCAGGCGGGTCGCCCCGGTGGGGCAACGAAGCGGCGAGGGGCGGCATCGCACCGACGCGCCGCCGCAGCGGGCGCGGCGGTGCGTCGCCGGCGCTTCAGCCGCCGAGCAGGTGCTTGACGCCGTCGCGCTCCTCGAACAGCTCGTTCAGCGTGGCGTCCATCCGCGTGCGGCTGAACTCGTCGATCTCCAGGCCGGTCACGCGCGTGTATTCGCCGTTGGCGCAGGTGACGGGCACGCCGTACATCGTGTCTTCGGGAATGCCGTACGTGCCGTCCGAAGGCACACCCATCGTGACCCAGCGCCCGCCGGTGCCCAGCGCCCAGTCGCGCATGTGATCGATCGCCGCGTTGGCGGCAGACGCCGCCGACGACAGGCCGCGCGCCTCGATGATCGCGGCGCCGCGCTTGCCCACGGTGGGGATGAAGACGTCGCGGTTCCAGGCCTCGTCGGCGATCAGGTCCTTGACCGACTTGCCGTCGACGGTGGCAAAACGGTAGTCCGGATACATGGTCGGGCTGTGGTTGCCCCAGACCACCATGTGCTCGACCGCATCGACCGGCTTGCCCACGCGTGCCGCGACCTGCGACAACGCGCGGTTGTGGTCCAGGCGCAGCATCGCGGTGAAGTTCTTCTTCGGCAGGCCCGGCGCCGAGCGCATCGCGATGTACGCGTGGGTATTGGCCGGGTTGCCCACCACCAGG
Organism: uncultured Limnobacter sp.; assembly: GCA_964494665.1. GTDB lineage: Bacteria > Pseudomonadota > Gammaproteobacteria > Burkholderiales > Burkholderiaceae_E > Zeimonas. The sequence goes on along the minus strand of CAZBTE010000172.1, from coordinate 2,283 downwards.
ATGCGGCAGTCGCGGCTGGCCGCCTCGTCGAGCGCACGGCCCTGGACGGTGAAGATGGCGCCGTTGGCCTCGAGCAGGTCCTTGCGCTCCATGCCCTTGCTGCGCGGGCGTGCGCCCACCAGCAGCGCGTAGTCGGCGTCGCGGAACGCCACCTTGGGGTCGTCGCTGACGACCACGCCGGCCAGCAGCGGAAACGCGCAGTCGTCGAGTTCCATGACGACGCCCTTGACGGCAGGCATCGCCGGCGTGATGTCGAGCAGTTGCAGGATCACCGGCTGGTCTTTCCCCAGCATGTCGCCGTTGGCGATGCGGAAGAGCAGGCTGTAGGCGATCTGGCCGGCGGCGCCTGTGACGGCGACGCGCTTGGCGGGCTTGGACATGGGGGTTGACCTCGGAAGGATGAAGGGACCGGACGACGGCCAGAATGGGTGGATCGGGACGCCCGCCAGTGTAGGCGCGGCGGTCCGAGCTGTCAAGTCTGCATTCTATCTTATATAAGACATAAGAAACTAGACTGGAGGGTGTGAACGTGGTTCAATCGCGGCCATGAACGAGCTCTCCCGGAACGCGCGCTTCGAAGCTGCCACCGAGGCCGATGCCGGCCCGACCTTCGCCCCGCTGTATCGCCAGATCCATGCGCTGCTGATGCGCGGGCTGCAGTCGGGGGAATGGAAGCCCGGCGAGCCGATTCCCAGCGAAGTCGAGCTGGCGGCGCGCTATCGGGTGAGCCAGGGCACGGTGCGCAAGGCAATCGACGAGCTGGCGGCTGCCAACCTGGTGGTGCGCCGGCAGGGCCGGGGAACCTTCGTCGCCTCGCATCGCGAGGTGCGCGCGCAATTCCGCTTCCTGCGCCTGCGGCCCGACGAAGCCGATGCCGGGGCCGCCGCAGCGCCGGAAGGCGAGGGGGCCGGCGAGCCGTCGCCCGGGATGGTGATGGTCAGCCGGGTACTCGAGTGCCGGCGCCTGCGTGCGCCGAGCGAGATCGCGCGCGCGCTCGCACTGCGTTCGGGAGAAGCGGTGGTGCTGATCCGGCGGGTGCTCGAGGCAGGGGGGCGCCCGACGGTGCTCGACGAGATCTGGCTTCCGGGGTCGCGCTTTCGCGGGCTGTCGGCCGAGCGGCTCGATGCCTGGCATGGCCCGCTGTACGCAATGTTCGAGACCGAGTTCGGCACACGCATGATCCGCGCCACCGAGCGCCTGAAGGCGGTCGTGGCCGACCGCGCACGCGCGCGCACGCTGCAGGTGGCCGAGGGCGCGCCCCTGTTGCTGGTCGAGCGGATCTCGCGCACCTACGGCGACCAGCCGGTGGAGTTGCGCCGCGGTTACTGCGTCACGGAGCGGCATCACTACTTCAACGAACTGAGTTGAGCGTTGAGCGCGCGCCGGTTTGGTGCAATGCGCAACATGCGTCAAAATACGAAGGTTTTGCGATAAACGGGGGCGATATGGTCGAGGCGGTGGAAAAACCGGCAGGCGATCGGGGCAGTGGCCCGAGGCCGCAGTTCCGCAACATCCATATCACGCAGATCGTGCGATACCGGATGCCGCTGGCGGCGATCGTGTCGATCCTGCACCGTATCAGCGGGGCGCTGATCTTCCTGGTCGGCCTGCCGTTCCTGCTGTACCTGTTCCAGCAGAGCCTCACGTCCGAGCTCAGCTTCGAGACGTACCGGGCGGTGGTCTCGCACTGGTTCGCCAAGCTGGTGCTGCTGGCGCTGATCTGGGCCTACCTGCACCACTTCTGCGCCGGGCTGCGCCACCTGCTGATGGATCTCGACATCGGCGTCGACAAGGACCCGGGCCGCAACTCGGCGGCCGCGGTGCTGGCCGTCAGCCTCGCGCTCACGCTGATCATCGCGCTGAAGCTGTTCGGCCTGTTCTGACGAGGTAGCCATCATGTCAACGAAGAGAATCGTCGTCGGCGCGCACTACGGCCAGCGCGACTGGCTCGCACAGCGCTTCACCGCGGTCACGATGGCCGTCTACACCGTGATCCTGCTGGTCCGGCTGCTCACCGTGCCCGAGCTGAACTACGGCACCTGGGCAGGCGTGTTCGCCTCGGGCTGGATGAAGGTGTTCACGCTGGTTGCGCTGATCGCCCTCATCTGGCACGCCTGGGTCGGCGTGCGCGACATTTTCATGGACTATGTCAAGCCGACTGCGCTGCGACTCGCGCTGCAGGTGGTCACCATCGTGGCGCTGCTCGGCTACGCGTGCTGGGCAGTGCTGATTCTCTGGAGCGTGTGACGATGCCCGACGTGCTGAACCACCTGTCGAACAACC
>CAZBTE010000171.1:0-5429 GCA_964494665.1 uncultured Limnobacter sp. | reverse complement strand
CGACACCACCGAGGAGAACATCCAGGCGCGCATCCGCGGCACGCTGCTGATGGCGCTGTCGAACAAGTACGGCTCGATTGTGCTCACCACCGGCAACAAGAGCGAGATGGCGGTCGGTTACTGCACGTTGTATGGCGACATGGCCGGCGGCTTCGCGGTGCTCAAGGACATCGCCAAGACGATGGTCTACCGGCTGTCGCGCTGGCGCAATGCGCAGCGCGAGATCATTCCCGAACGCATCATCACGCGGCCGCCGTCGGCCGAGCTCAAGCCGGACCAGACCGACCAGGACTCTCTGCCGCCCTACGAGGTGCTCGACGCGATCATGCAGATGTACATGGAGGACAACCGCAGCATCGACGAGATCGCGGCCGCCGGCCATCCGCGCGAAGCGATCGAGCGCGTGGTGCGGCTGATCCGCGTGAGCGAGTACAAGCGGCGCCAGGCGCCGGTGGGCATCCGGGTGACGCACCGTGCCTTCGGGCGCGACTGGCGCTATCCGATCACCTCGGCGTTCCGCGATTGAGCCGGGCACCGCCCGGAGCCGCGCAGCGCCTGGCACCGCTTCGCGATGCACCGCGCGTGCACGACCGCCGGGACTTAGTACCCGATGGCCGAACCTGACTCGGGTACGATTGGCTGATACGATTCACCGGAACTGCGGAGCAAGCATGAAAAAAATCACGGCGATCATCAAACCGTTCAAGCTCGACGAGGTGCGCGAGGCGCTCGCCGAAGTCGGCGTCACGGGCCTGACCGTGACCGAAGTGAAGGGTTTCGGGCGCCAGAAGGGCCATACCGAGCTGTATCGTGGCGCCGAGTACGTGGTCGATTTCCTTCCGAAGGTGAAGGTCGAAGTCATCGTCGCGGGCTCGGTGGTGGAGTCGGTGATCGACGCGGTGGTGCGCGCCGCGCGCACGGGTCGCATCGGCGACGGCAAGATCTTCGTCTCCGACGTCGAGCAGGTGGTGCGCATCCGCACCGGCGAGACCGGCGAAGCGGCGGTCTGAGCGGCGTGCATCGGGGCAGGTGCCGTCGGGCGCCTGCCGGGTCTGCGGGCGCCTGAGGGCTTTCCGGGGGCCTCAGGGCAGGCGGCCCGAAGCGTCGTCGGCGGCGGCGGCGCTCGGCGCACCGAACAGCCGGCGCAGGCCACGCAGCACCAGCCTGATCAACAGCACGGCCACGACCAGGAACACCAGCAGCGCGGCCAGGAACAGCAGCGGGTATTCGACGGCCAGCCACAGCCCGCCGATCACCAGCACGTCTTCGCCGGCCGACACCGCGACATTGGAGAAGGGCTCGGGCGAGGTGTTCACCGCCGCGCGCGTGCCCGACTTCGCGAAGTGCGTGGTGGCAGTGAGCGTGCCGCCGAGCAGCGCGGCGGCCAGCGCCACCGCAGCGCCCGAGTCGCCGAACACCGCCGCGGCCAGCGCGGCACCGGCCGGAATGCGCACGAAGGTGTTCAGTGCGTCCCAGGCGCTGTCGAGCAGCGGCAGCTTGTCGGCGAACAGCTCGACCACCGTCATGAAGCCGGCAGCGCCGATCACCACCGGGTGGGCCAGCAGCGACAGGTGCTCGGGCAGCGGCCACCAGCCGATGCGCCCGAGCAACCCGAACAGGAACACCACCAGGTACAGGCGCATGCCAGCGCCCCAGGCAAGCGCGCCGGCCAGCGCGAGTTCCGGCAGGTGCGCGACCAGCGCCGGCGGCAGCTGGCCGATGAAGGCGGCAACCAGGGCGGAGAGATCGGGCATGCGAGACGACCCCCGATTCGGTCGATTACGGAGAGCCTACCGCGCCGGCAGCCGCAGCAGCACGATCAGCGCACCCCCGCCGCCGTCGTTCGGGCGAGCCTGGCAGAACGCCAGCACTTCCTGGCGCTGAACCAGCCAGCGCGGAACCTTCGCCTTGAGCACCGGCTCGCGGCCGGCGGAGCCGAGCCCCTTGCCGTGGATGACGCGCACGCAGCGCCACTCGTCGCGCAGCGCGCGGTTCAGGAAGGCCGTCAGTGCTTCGCGCGCCTCGTCGGTACGCAGCCTGTGCAGGTCGATCTGTCCCTTGACGGTCCATTCGCCGCGACGCAACCGGCGCACGACGTCGGGGCCGATGCCGTGTCGCCGGTACGAGAGCGCCTCGTCGGTCTCCAGGTACTGCTCCAGGCCGATCTCGTCGGATAGCGACGCGTCGAGCGCCGCGCGCTCGTCGAGCACGCGCTGGCGCGGCTCGGCCGGTGGAGGCGGGCGCTTCGGGTCGGCGCGGCCGGTGGGCGCCAGCGGGACCACGTCGGCGACCTCGAGGCGAAACAGGTCGGCCTCGCGGGCGAGCCGGCGCGCCTGTTCCACGCGAGCGCGCTCGTCGCGCGCGCGGGCGGCGGCCTGAACCTCGAGCTGCTTGCCGAGCGTGCCCAGCGCAGCAAGGTCGTCGAGCCGCTCGACCGTGGCCGGGCGCCGCGCGCGGGTCATCCCTCTTGTCGCGCCTCGAGGTAGCGCTGCGCGTCGAGTGCCGCCATGCAGCCGGTGCCGGCGCTGGTGACCGCCTGCCGGTAGACGTGGTCCTGCACGTCGCCGGCGGCGAACACGCCTGCGATACTGGTGGCGGTGGCCTGGCCGTTGGAGCCGCCGCGCGTGATGATGTAGCCGTTGGCCATCTCGAGCTGGCCCTCGAACAGCGACGTGTTCGGCGCATGACCGATGGCCACGAACACGCCCGACAATGCCAGCTCCTCGGTGCGGCCGTCGCGGTTGTCACGCAGGCGCACGCCGGTGACGCCGCTCGCGTCGCCCAGCACCGCATCGAGCTCGTTGAACCAGCGCACTTCGACGTTGCCGCCGCGCGTCTTGGCCATCAGCTTGTCGATGAGGATCGGTTCGGCGCGGAAACGGTCGCGCCGATGCACCAGCGTGACCTTGCGCGCGATGTTCGACAGGTACAGCGCCTCCTCGACTGCGGTGTTGCCGCCGCCGATCACCGCGACGTCCTGGCCGCGGTAGAAGAAGCCGTCGCAGGTCGCGCAGGCCGACACGCCCTTGCCCATGAACGCCTGCTCCGATTCCAGGCCGAGGTACTTTGCCGAGGCGCCGGTGGCGATGATCAGCGCGTCGCAGGTGTACTCGCCGGAGTCGCCCACCAGCCTGATCGGCGTTTCCGTCAGCTTTGCCGTGTGGATGTGGTCGAATACGATGTCGGTTCCGAAGCGCTCGGCGTGCTTCTGGAAGCGCCCCATCAGGTCGGGTCCCTGCACGCCTTCGGCGTCGGCAGGCCAGTTGTCGACGTCGGTCGTGGTCATCAACTGCCCCCCTTGCTCGAGGCCGGTGATCAGCAAGGGTTGCAGGTTCGCGCGGGCGGCGTAGACGGCGGCGGTGTAGCCGGCAGGACCGGAGCCGAGGATGAGAAGGCGGGCGTGGCGAGTGGCAGGCATGAGGAGACGAACGGTTTGGCGTTGTAAAAAACTCAAAAAATCATCGGCTTAGCACTCCGATCTTTGAGCGTTTTGTGATATCCGGCGCTGGTAGGGCAGAATTATAGAAGTACGCGCGGTCCAGAGTGAAGCGTGGCTTCGACTTATTGCGAGGTTGGTATGGCTCACGAAGAAAACAAGGCGTTCCTGCGCAGGGTACCCTTGTTGTCCAGTCTCAACGAACAACAACTCGAGACGCTCGCCGCCGGCAGCACACGTCGCAACTTCCCGAAGGGCCGCACCATCGTCGCCGAGGGCGAGCCTTCGCAGACGCTGTACATCCTGCTGTCGGGTCGTGCCAAGGTGCAGCGCTCCGATTCCGAGGGCAAGGAGGTGATCCTCGCCGTGCTCGGTTCGGGCGACTTCTTCGGCGAAATGAGCCTGATCGACGAGGCGCCACGCTCGGCCAGCGTGATCACGCTGGAGTCGTGCGACTTCATGGGGATCAACAAGGACAGCTTCAAGTCGATGCTGATGCAGAGCAGCGAAATGTGCATGGCAGTGATGAAGGGAATGGTGCGCCGCCTGCGCGAGGCCGACAAGAAGATCGAGACGCTGGCACTGCTCGACGTCTACGGGCGGGTGGCACGCGTGCTGCTCGACTTCTCCGAGAACGTCAATGGCGAACGCGTCGTGAAGAACAAGCTGCCGCGCCAGGAGATCGCGAAGATGATCGGCGCCTCGCGCGAGATGGTGTCGCGCGTGATGAAGGGGCTCGAGATCGACGGCTACATCGTGCCGATGCCGGAGGGCCGCCTGATGCTGCGCGAGAAGATCAGCTCGTACATCAGCTGAGCGCGAGCGCACGCGGTTGGTCACGATGGCAAGAGGCAGTACAGTCGCCGCGGCGGCCGGCAGGGGATCGGCTTCGCGCGGCCAGGCGCGCGGCTTCGGCATGCCCGAGCGTGCGCTGCGCCTGATGCAGGAGGCACGCTGGATCGGGGTCGCCGCGCTGGGCGCATTCCTGCTGCTGATCCTGCTGAGTTACGACAAGGCCGACCCGGGCTGGTCGCACGCAGTGGTCACGCAGAACATCGCCAACGCCGGCGGACGGGTGGGCGCGTGGTTCGCCGACCTGCTGCTCTACCTGTTCGGGATGAGCGCCTACCTGTGGGTGTCGCTGCTCGGCGTGGCGGTCGTGCGCGGACTGCGCACGCTGCGCGCCACCGCCCCCGACGCGGCCGTGGCCACGCAGCGCTTCGCGTGGGAGCGCTGGTTCGGCTTCGGGCTGCTGCTGCTCGGTTGCGTGGGCATCGAGTCGGCGCGCCTGCACAGCCTGCAGGTCGAGCTGCCGCTGGCACCCGGAGGCATCGTCGGCGAGGTGATCACCGATCCGTTGTTCGTCGCGCTGGGGCCCGTGGGCGGCACGCTGGTGCTGCTGGTGCTGGTGGCGGCCGGCTTCAGCCTGTGGTCGGGGTGGTCGTGGCTCATCATCTTCGAGCGCATCGGCTTCGCGCTCGAGTGGGCGTGGCAGCAGCTGGTGCTGGCGGTGGTCGCACGGCGCGACCGGCGCATCGGCGTGGTCGCCGCCACCGAGCGCGACGAGCAGGTGCAGGTGAAGCGGCGCATCCTCGACGACGATCCCGAGCCGGTACGCATCGAGACGCCGGTGGCGCGCATCGAGCGCTCCGAGCGTGCAGAGGCCGAGCGCCAGAGCGTGCTGTTCGTCGACCTGCCGGCCGACACGCAGCTGCCGCCGGTGTCGCTGCTCGATGACCCGCCGGTGGCGGCCGAGGGCGTGTCGCAGGAGACGCTCGAGTACACGTCGCGGCTGATCGAGAAGAAGCTGTCCGACTTCAATGTCGCCGCCAACGTCGTCGCTGCCTACCCGGGACCGGTGATCACGCGCTACGAGATCGAGCCGGCCACCGGCGTCAAGGGCAGCCAGATCGTCAACCTGTCGAAGGACCTGGCGCGCGCGCTGTCGCTGGTGTCGATCCGCGTCGTCGAGACGATTCCCGGCAAGAACCTG
>CAZBTE010000170.1:0-5465 GCA_964494665.1 uncultured Limnobacter sp. | reverse complement strand
CTCGCAGCCGTACCGGCTGGCGTCGTCGGCACTGCGCCTTCCCGAGGAACGCCGCAACCGTCCGGACATCGACGCGGCCGCCGAACAGATCGGGTGGCGCTGCGAGAGCGCCGACGGGCTGGAGGTGGCGCTGATCCGCACGGACGGCTTCTCGCTGGCACGCGTGGCCGACTACCCCGGCTGGGACGCCTTCGTCGAGCGTTACCTGGTGCTGTACGACCTCTACCGGCGCTGCGTGGCGCCGGCGGAGATCAGGCGTGCGGGCCTGCGCTACGTCAACGACATCCGCCTGCCGATCACGCCGTCGTTCGACTTCGACGACTACCTCACTTCGGCGCCGCGCACGCCGCGCGGACTGCCGCAGACGTTCTACGACTTCCTGGTGCAGATGAAGCTGCCCTCCGGCCTCGAAGGGACGACGGTCGACGTCACCCAGGCCACCGACGCAGGCGCGCGCAGCGAGCACGAGCTGCCGGTGATCATCGACGTCGACGTGGGCAGCCACAGGCTGGGCGCATCCGACCCGCGCTTCGGCGAGCGGCTGCCCGAGACGCTGCACGCAATGCGCACCATCAAGAACGACGTGTTCTTCGGACTCATCACGGAAGAGCTGGCGGAGACCTGGCAATGAAGAGCCTCGCGCAGAAGCACGCAGGACTGCCCACGGCTGGCGCCGTCGGCGTGGGGGAGCGCTCGCTGCACCTGTCGCGGCAGGTCGCTGCGGCCCGCACGAAGCTGGGCGACCGCGGGCTGAGCCGGTTCGATGCCGACCTGGCGGGGCTGGCCTGGATCATCGAACGCAACGTCTTCGAGCACCGGATCGGCACGGCGCTGCCGCTGCGGGTGCTCCATCACGCGCGCGAATTCGTGCGGCTGCTGCCGGTGAGCACACCGGTTCCTTCTCCGACCGTCAACGACGAGGGCATGCTGTCGTTCGAATGGCAGGGAGAGAATGCCCGTTACCTGGCCGTCATGGTCAGCGAGGACGGCATGCTGGTCTACAGCGGACGTCTCGGCCAGCGGCGGCGCATCAGCGGCGCCGAGCCACTGTCGGGCGAGTTGCCCGTGACGATCCGGCAATCGCTGCACGATGTGATCGGCTGAACGTCGCACGGCCCCGCACCACCGCTGCCGCCCCGCGCTTCGCCGCGCGGATGGGCGCTGACCGCCATTCACCGGCACGCAGCAGGGACATTGCTCACGCCCTACACTGCGTAGAGCAATCGTCAACAATTCCGGAGGTCACGCATATGTTCGGTCCGATCACCATTCCGTTCGGCGCCAAGATGCTGTTCAACGCGGTCAAGCTGAAGCCCGGCGTCTCGATGGACGACGTCGAGCTGGCGGTAGGCGAGATGTGCAACGTGGTCAAGGAGACCTACGGCGGCGACAAGGGTGGCTTCGTCGCCGGGCAGGTGTTCCGCTTCGCCGGCTTCGCGTCGGAAGAAGGTTCGCTGGGCGGCGCACGCGATTCCGATCACGATGTCGCGATCGTCACCTACTGGCGCTCCTTCGAGGAGCACGAGCGCTCGCACGCAGACGCCGTGTTCAAGGCCCGCTTCGCTGCACTGGGCGAGTTGTGCACCGAAAGCAGGGAGCTCGGCTACGACATGCTGTGGCAGGGCGAGCCGGAGACCACCACGGGTACCGCCGCCGCACACGCCTGAGCATCGTCCCCGCCCCGAAGCGGCAGGCGCGGAGCCGGCGGGCCGGTTGCGCCCGCGCGCTTGTCGACCGGGCTCGACGAGGATCGCGCATCGGTGACGGTGGCGTGAACGGCCGATCGGCGTTCGCGTAAGCTTGCTCCATGCACCAGCCCGTCACGTCTCCGATTCCTCGCCGCACACGGCGGACGCGATCGCGCTGATGGCCGGCGACATCTTCGGTTTCGACGCGTTCTCTCCCAAGGAGGTCGCCGAGCGCATCCAGCACATCGGCGTGGCGAAGGCGCGGCTGCCGCTACGTTCGATGTTCATGCTGGCGCTGCTGGCGGGCGCCTTCATCGGGCTCGGCTCGCTCGCCTTCCTGCTCGTCGCGAGCGATCCGGCGTTGCCGTTCGCCGTCATGCGCATTCTCGGCGGGCTGGTGTTCTCGCTCGGTTTGATCATGGTCGTCGTCGCGGGCGCCGAGCTCTTCACCGGCAACAACCTGCTGGCGATGGCATGGGCGGAGCGACGGGTCAGCACCGGCGAGGTGCTGCGCAACTGGATCGTCGTATGCCTGGGCAACCTGGTCGGCGCAATGGGGCTCGCCTTGCTGGTACTGCTCGCCGGCACCATGACCCTGAACGGCGGGCTGCTCGCCAAGGCGGCGGTCAGCGTGGCGGCGGCGAAGGCGGCCCTGCCCTGGGAGGTGGCGTTCTTCCGCGGCGTGCTGTGCAACGTGCTGGTGTGCCTTGCGATCTGGATGTCGGCGGCCGGCCGCAGCGTCGTCGACAAGTCGGTCGCGATCGTGCCGCCGATCGCCGCGTTCGTGGCACTGGGCTTCGAGCACTCGATCGCGAACATGTTCTTCTTCCCGCTCGCGATCGGGCTGACCGCGATCGACCCGGCGCTGGCCGCGCTGCCGGGCGCCGCGGGCGTGACCTGGGCTGCGATGGCGGGCAACCTGGCGCCGGTCATCGCCGGCAACCTGGTCGGCGGCAGCGTGCTGGTGGCGCTGGTCTACTGGGTGATCTATCGGGCGGGACCGGCGGGGCTCCGAGGCCCGCGTCAGTAGGTCAGCGTGCGCCAGCCGGGCTGCATCACGCGGTCGATGAAGCTCACCGCGCCTGCCAGTTCACACACCTCCGGGACCAGCGCGTCGCGCGACAGGCCATGCGCGGCCAGCGCGTCGGCGCATGCGAAGAAGCGCGCCCCGAGCGAGACGGCTTCCCGCATGTAGCCGTAGATCGACTTGCGCCGATCGGTGGCAGCGTACAGCGACGCTGCCACGCCGGGCTGGAGCAGCAGCACCGAGCGCGCCGTGAAGTAGACCTCGACCTGCACGTCCATCGCTGCGGCCGCCGACGCGTGGAAGAACGGCGTGGCAAGCCGGGCCGGGTCGTCCGGATCGCAGACCCACAGCAGGATGGCCAGGTTCGTCGCCGCCGGGTTCGGCGGATTGCCGGCCGCTTCGTTCACGTCGCGCCCCCCGCAAGGTCGACACCGTGCGAATCGGCCTCGCGCATCCGCTCCGCGTGCTCGCGCATCGCCGGCCCGACCGCGGCGCCGGTGACCAGCGCCGCGCGTTCCTCGTCCCAGCGCAGCGGGCGCAGCCGCGCGATCCAGCCGGTGCCGTACGGGTCGCGGTTCACCAGCTCGGGCTGCTGCGCGAGCGCTTCGTTGACCGCCATCACTTCGCCGGACAGCGGACTCTTCACCGAGACGATCGCCTTCGCCAGCTCCGCCACCGCGATGCCGCGCCCCTGCTCGACGAGCGTTCCGGGCGGCCGGGGCCGGCACATGAAGATATCGCCCGACAGCGCGACGCCCAGCGACGTGATGCCGACAGTGACGCTGCCGTCGTCCTCGACGCGCGCCCACGTGTCGTCGTCGACCAGGTAGTACAGGTGCTCGGGAAACGCGAGTTGCTCGAAATCCATGACAGGCGATGCTTCCGGCCGGCGCCGGACCCTCGCGGGGGCCCGGCGCTGCAACTGGCGGAGAGGCACGGGAGTCGAACCCATCCGGCAGCGCGTGGCGCCGCCCACCGGGTTTGAAGCCCGGCCGGCCCACCAGGGCCGTTCCCTCTCCCTAATCCTGGACGATATCAGCTTGTCGTTGTCGCGTGCAGCGACGGCTCCGTGAACAACATCGTATCGGTTCGCAGCTTGTGCGTGTCGCCCACGCGCCGCAGCAGGCCGACGCGGTCGAAGTATTCGAGGATCTGGATCGCGCGCTTGCGCCCGAGCGCAGTGGCGTCGCGAAAGCGCGCCGCAGTGACCACCCCGTCGTGACGCGCCGCGACCTCGCGCGCGATCGCCGCCAGCCGCACGATCGCCTGCGGCGGGTAGTACAGGTCCTTGACCATCTGGTGCAGTTCGCCGCTGCGCGCCATGCGCGCGAGCGTGGTTCGCATCAGCGGCTCGGGCTCGCGCGCATCGCGCGCCAGGTCGCGCACCCACGCGCCCTCGAAGCCCGACCGCGCCAGCAGCGGCGCCGTCTTCTGCGCAATGCGCTCCTCGGTAGCGGACAGGTGGATGCCGTGCTCGGGCAGATGCACGTACGGACCGCGCGTCATCACCTCGCCGCCTGCCGACAGGCGCGCGAGCAGCACCTGCCACAGCGCCTCCGGCAGGCGCGGCGCGACCAGCCGCCGCAGTCGCCCGCCATCGGGGCCGAGTTCGTCGGGCACGCGGCCGTGGTACTCGCGCAGCGCCGCCAGTGTCGCTTCGCCCAGCGCAGCCGCGTGCGCGGCACCGAGCGCCCAGCCACGGCCCGCCTCGCCGGCGTGCAGGCAGCCCGGCGGCAGCGCCGGCGCCGTGTCCGCGCGCAACCCCTGGCCGCGCACCCAGCGCTCGAGGTCGACGCCGTAGGGAGCGGCCGCCATCAGTCCCGCCAGGCGCTCGGCGGGCGTCTCGAGCGTGCAGGCGTCGAGCTCTGCGATCCGCTTCGGGGTACGCCGATAGCGCGCGGGCGCGTGCGCATCGAGCACCACGCCGCCGGCGATCGTGCGCGTGGCCGACGCGTCGCGCAGCACCACGCGGTCGCCGTGCCAGGCGGCGACCGGCTCGCGCAGCACCAGTTGCGCGCGTGCGCTGGCACCCGGCGCCAGCGCGTCGCCATCGAGCAACGCCACCGTACCGAGCATGTCGCCTGCGCCCAGGTGCGCGTGCACCGGCGTGCCCGAACGCAGCGGCCGTGCTTCCTCGCGCCACGCGGTCAGCCGGAGATCGATGCGGTCGGTCGCCAGCGTCACCTCCGGCGCGACCAGCCACTGGCCGCGCGCGATCTCGTCGCGGTCGGCGCCGGCCAGCGCGAGCGCACAGCGCTGGCCGGCGTGTGCGTGCTCGACGCGCCGGTCGTGCACGTGCAGGCCGCGCACGCGCAGCTGGCGCGCCCGCCCGGATGGCGTGATCGCCAGTTCGTCACCGACGCGCACCTGCCCCGCGTGCACGGTGCCGGTGACCACCGTGCCGACGCCGTCGAGCGCGAACACGCGGTCGATGGCGAGACGGAACGCCTGGTCGTCGCGGCCACGCGCGACGGTCTCGCGCGCCGCCTCGAACAGCAGCGTCCTGAGCGCCTGCACGCCGTCGCCGCTGCGCGCCGACACCGGCAGCACCTGCGCGCCCGCCAGCGGCGTGCCGTACAGCAGCGCCGACACCTGCGCCGACACCTCGGCCACGCGCGAGGCATCGACCAGGTCGCACTTGGTGATCGCCACCACGCCGCGCGCCAGTCCGAGCAGCGACAGCACTGCCAGGTGTTCGCGCGTCTGCGGCATCGGGCCGTCGTCGGCGGCCACCAGCAGCAGCGCGTAGT
>CAZBTE010000169.1:0-5504 GCA_964494665.1 uncultured Limnobacter sp. | reverse complement strand
CGCCGATTTGCTTTCGGTAGCCCGCCGCTCGCCTGATTGCCCGCGCCCGCGCCTGGCCCCCGCCCTGGCCGCCTCTGGCGCCCCAAGCCCAAGCCCGCACCCCACGGCCCGACCCGGTGCCTGCCGCTCGTGCAACGTCGGTGGCGTTCGTGTCGAGAACGTGCGGTGGAACTCGGTGGTGTTCGAGCTGAAGACCTGCGCGCTGGCGAGGACGATGGCCTTGCCTGCGTACACCGCAACGATGCCGGCAAAGGTGCGGGTCGCCCGCCGGGGGCGCGCCTGTGCGCAGCCGAGAAGCGCAGCTGCACCGGCGGCGCGCGCAGCGCGCGCCGTCCATCACTCTCGCGGCGATTGTCCGAGCGCAGCTCGCGCCAGCGAGCGTAGCGAGTTTCGCCGCGCCAGCCGGTGCTGCATCGCAGGGCACCCCCGCGAAGCGGGGGCAAGCACCGAAGCGCCCCCGGCGGGCGGCCCGCGCCTTTGCTCGCGCCGCCCTTGGGACGCGAGAACCCGCGCCCGCGCCGGCGGCTACTCGCCCGCGCGCTTCAGGACCAGTTCGAGTTCGGCGAGGCCGCCCGGGCGGCCGTGGCGTGCGTACGGCGGGCGCGGCCAGTGCCAGCGCGGTGCCGGGAACAGTGCGCGCATCGCGTTGACGTCGCAGTGATACGGCGGACCTTCGATGCGCCCCTCGCGGCGCGATTCGCGCTCGACCTGCACTGCCATCAGCATCAGCGTGCCGCCTGGCGACAGCCACGTTGCCAGGCGCTGCGAGTAGGCGACCCACAGGTCAGGGTGCAGCGCGGCCATGCAGGCCTGGTCCCAGACCGCGTCGAGCGGCAGCGCGGGCGACCATGCGAGCAGGTCGGCCTCGATCACCTCGGCCTGCAGGCCGGCCTGCGCGAGTCGGGCGCGGGTCAGCTCGACCGCGGCCGGCGCATAGTCGACCGCGATCGGGCGGTAGCCGGCCGCCGCCAGCAACTCGACTTCGTGGCCCGCGCCGCAGCCGGGCACCAGCACGCGCGCGCCGGCTGGGACGACGCCGCTTGCGAGCAGCGGCGCGAGCGCCGGGTTCGGCTCGCCGCGATCCCACGGCGTGTTGCGCGCCTCGAAACGTTCCTGCCAGAACGCTGCCGAAGGACCGCCCGGCGCATTGTCCACGACGGTTCAGCCTCCGTACAGATAGAAGCCGCGGCCGCTCTTGCGCCCGAGCATGCCGGCATCGACCATCTCGCGCAGCAGCGGCGCGGGCCGGTACTTGGGGTCCTTGAAGCTGCCGTGCAGCACTTCCATCACCGCGAGCTCGACGTCGAGCCCGATCAGGTCGCACAGCGCCAGCGGGCCGATCGGATGGTTGCAGCCGAGCTTCATGCCGGCGTCGATCTCTTCGGCGCTGGCGAGGCCTTCCTGCAGCGCGAAGATCGCCTCGTTGATCATCGGGCAGAGGATGCGGTTGACGACGAAACCGGCACTGTTCTTCACGCCGATCGGCGTCTTGCCCAATCGCTGCGCGAGCGCGGTCACCAGCGCCACCGTGTCGTCCGAAGTGCGCAGCCCGCGAATGACCTCCACCAGCGCCATCAGCGGCACCGGATTGAAGAAGTGCATGCCGACGAAGCGCTCGGGATGATGCATCGCCGCGGCCAGGCGGGTGATCGAGATCGACGACGTGTTGGTGGCAACCACCGCGCCGGGCGCCACGATGGCCTCGATGTTCTGCAGGATGCGCAGCTTGAGTTCCTCGTTCTCGGTGGCCGCTTCGATCACCATGTCGGCAGCGGCGAGATCGTCGGCCCGGGTGGTGGTGCGGATGCGCGCCAGGATGCCCCCCTTGCCGGTCTCGTCGAGGGTGCCCTTCTTCACCAGCCGGTCGAGCGAGCCCGATACCGTATTCAGGCCGCGCTCGATGGCAGCCTCGTTGATGTCCTGCATCAGCACCTGAACGCCGGCGGCTGCGCAGGCCTGCGCAATGCCGTTGCCCATCGTGCCGGCGCCGATGATGCCTACGGTCTGGATCGTCATGGCCAAAGCCCTCGTCGTCGTCGTCGTTCGGGATCCCCGCATTCTATCGGGGCGGCCCGCCGCCTTGCCGGATCGAGCCGGGCGTTCAGCCGGTGCGCGCCAGGAACCCGGCCCCGGCCAGCCGTGCCAGCAGCGTCGCCACGTGACCGGTGCCGCGTGTCTGCACCACGATCTCGACCTCGACGCGTTGCGCGCCGATGCTGCCGAAGGCCCGCTCGTGGCGGATCTCCTCGATGTTCGCCTGTTCCTCGGCCAGCAACGTCGTGACCTGGGCGAGCGCGCCGGGCACGTCGCGCACGTCGACGTACAGCCTCGCGAGCCGCCCCGAGCGCACCATCCCGCGCTCGATGATCGATGCCAGCAACAGCGGGTCGATGTTGCCGCCGGTGAGCACCAGCCCGACCCGCTTTCCCTGGAAGCGCTCGCGATGACGCAACAGTGCCGCCAGCCCGGCCGCGCCGGCACCTTCGACGACGGTCTTCTCGATTTCGAGCAGCAGCAGGATGGCTTGCTCGATGTCGCCTTCGTCGACCAGCACGATGTCATCGACACGCTGCCGCACGATCGGCAGCGTGCGCTCGCCGAGCCGGTCCACCGCGATGCCTTCGGCAATCGAGCCGGCGCCCACCGGGTGGTGCCCGCCGACGATGGCGTCGTACACGAGTGCGAAGCGCTCCGTCTGCACGCCGATCATGCGGATGTCCGGCGCAAGCTGCTTCGCGGCCGTGGCGATGCCCGCGATCAACCCGCCTCCGCCGACCGGCACCACCAGCGCGTCGAGCCGCGGTTGCGCGCGCAGCATCTCGAGGCCCACCGTGCCCTGCCCTGCGATCACCTCGTCGTCGTCGAACGGGTCGACCATCGTCAGGCCGCGCTCGGCAGCCAGCGCGACGCCGTGCTCGCGCGCCTCGTCGAAGCGCTCGCCGTGCAGCACGATCCGTGCGCCGAACGCGCGCGTGCGCTCGACCTTCACCGACGGCGTGAAGCACGGCATCACGATCGTGGCCGGGATGCCGAGCCGGCGCGCGTGCCAGGCGACGCCCTGCGCATGGTTGCCCGCCGACACCGCGAGCACGCCGCGCTCGCGCGCGTCGGCATCGAGCTGCATCAGCCGGTTCAGCGCGCCACGCTCCTTGAACGAAGCGGTGAACTGCAGGTTCTCGAACTTCAGGAACACCGTCGCGCCGGTGATCTCCGACAGCGTGCGCGACTCCAGGCACGGCGTGTCCTGGACCTGCCCGGCCAGACGTGCCGCGGCGGCCTCGATGGCGGCGAACCCGATCATCGATGGATAATGCGCCGCTGCGACACTCGCCGACAAGTCATGCTGACCGACTCCCCTGCACCGGCCCGCCCCGTCGCTCCGCCCGTCAACGAGGCGGTTGCGCCGATGGCGCCCTTCGAATGGCTTGCGCGCGGCTGGGACGACCTGCGCGCCACGCGCTTCCGCGGCTTGTTCTACGGGCTGCTGTTTGCGCTGATGGGCAGCGCGATCGACGCGGTCTACAGGACGCAGTGGCAGCTCACGATGGGGCTGACCGCGGGTTTCTTCCTGCTCGGCCCGTTCGTGTGCACCGGCCTGTACGAGCTGTCGCGCCAGCGCGAGCGCGGCGAACCGCCCAGCCTGGCGAAATCACTGGTGTGCTGGCGGCGCAACCTCGGTGCGATCGCCTTCTTCGCGGCCATCCTCACGTTCGCGATGATCGTCTGGGCGCGCGTGTCGGTGGTGCTGTTCGCGCTGACGTCGACGACGGAGTTTCCCACCATGCGCGGCATGCTGGGACAGATCGTGTCGCCGGACAACCTCGAGTTTCTCGCGCTGTGGGCAGCGGTGGGATTCGTGTTCGCTTCGCTGGTATTCGCCATCTCGGTGGTGTCGGTCCCGCTGATGCTCGATCGCCGCATCGACACGATGATGGCGGTGTTCTCCAGCGTGCGCGCGCTGGGCACGCACCCGGGCCCGGTCTACCTGTGGGCGCTGGTGATCGTCGTGCTGATCGGTGCCAGCCTGGCGCTGTGGTTCGGGCTGCTGATCGTCACCGCGCCGCTGGTGGGCCACGCCACCTGGCACGCCTACCGCGCGCTGATCCGGCCGCCCACCGCCCCGGCCTGAGCACCCGGCCGCGCTGCAGCGGCCGCGCTTCGACCCCGACCGCGACCATGGCATGGGCGCTTGCCGCGGCGTCGTGCTACCGTGTCGTACAGGGATCGCCCCGGGGAGCCGCGCATGCGACGAGTGCCGCTCTACAGCAGTTCCGACCGTTCCCGCAGCGCGGATGCGTCGGCAGCGCCAGCGCTGCGCGATCGTACGCAAGCCGGTGCGGGCGCGGCGCGCCCCGCCCGGGGCGCGCAACCGGACAGCCGCTCCGCGCAGTCGCACGCGGCGCTGCCTTCGACGACGACAAGTAGCTCACCCACGCAGCGTGCGCCCGCTTCGTGGAGCGCACGCTTCGGCGCGCTCGCCAGCCGGCCCCGTTACATGTTGGCGTTCGCCGCGGCGCTGGTCGCAGTGCTGCTGGCGGGAACCCTGTCAGATCGGTCGGGATCGCGTCCATTGACACAGGACGACATCGACGCCGCGGTGCTGCACACGCTGCACACCCGCCCGCTGCCGTCGCCGGCGGCCACGGCGTGGGAGGTCATCCGGCCATCGGTGGTGCGCGTGCGCGCGCTGGAGGCCGCAAAGGAAGGCGAGCCCGACGTGGAGCGCAACGTCGGCACCGGCGTGGTGATCGTCGATACCGGCACGATCCTCACGAACCTGCACGTGGTGGCGGGTGCGCCGCGCATCCGCATCGAGTTTGCCGACGGCCACGAGTCCGAAGCCACGGTCAGGGGCCTGGAGCCCGACCAGGACCTGGCGGTGCTGCAGGCGCGTTCGATTCCCGACGACCTGCGGGCCGCCACGATGCGTTCCACGCACGACCTGGCGGTGGGCGAGCGCGTGGTGGCGGTCGGCTTTCCGTTCGGCATCGGTCCGACGGCCACGGCCGGCGTCGTGTCCGGACTGCGACGCGAGTTCCGCTCGCCCGAGGGCGAGCGCGTACTCACCAACCTGATCCAGTTCGATGCTGCCGCCAACCCCGGCAACTCGGGCGGCCCGCTGGTCACGGCCGACGGCGAAGTGGTCGGCATCGTCACCGCAATCATGAATCCGACCGAGCAGCGCGTGTTCGTGGGCATTGCTTTTGCCGTGCCGATCGAGACCGCAGCCAGCTCGGCCGGGATGTCCCCGTTCTGACCCGCGCAACCGGCACCGATTCCATGGAACCACGCGACGCCTCCTTTCCCGCCGACACCGGCACCGATATCGCCGCACTGATGCAGCAGGTGCTGTACGAGGTCAAGCGGGTCGTGGTCGGCCAGGACCACTTCCTCGAACGCGTGCTGGTGGCGATGCTCGCACGGGGCCACCTGCTGGTCGAAGGCGTCCCCGGGCTTGCCAAGACGCTCACCGTGAAGACGTTGGCGCGCACCATCCGCGGCAC
>CAZBTE010000168.1:0-5525 GCA_964494665.1 uncultured Limnobacter sp. | reverse complement strand
CCGTCGAGCACCTGCTGAAGCTTGTACAGCGTCAGGTTGATGCGGTGGTCGGTGATCCGGCCCTGCGGGAAGTTGTAGGTGCGGATGCGTTCGGAGCGGTCGCCCGAGCCGATCAGGGACTTGCGTTGCGCCGCCTCGCGTGCCTGTGCGTCACGCATCCTCAGGTCCTTGAGCCGCGTGGCCAGCACCTGCATCGCGCGTTCGCGGTTGCGGTGCTGGGAGCGGTCGTCCTGGCATTCGACCACGATGCCCGACGGCAGGTGGGTGATGCGCACCGCCGATTCGGTCTTGTTCACGTGCTGGCCGCCCGCGCCGGAAGCGCGAAAGACGTCCACGCGGAGTTCCTCCGGATCGATGTCGATCTCGCCGACGGCGTCGGCCTCGGGCATCACGGCCACCGTGCAGGCCGAGGTGTGGATGCGGCCCTGCGCTTCGGTCTCGGGCACGCGCTGCACCCGATGCCCGCCGGATTCGAATTTCAGCCGCGAGTAGGCGCCGTCGCCGATGATGCGCACGATCGCTTCCTTGTAGCCGCCCAACTCCGATTCGCTGGCCGAAAGCAGTTCGGCCTGCCAGCGCTGGCGCTCGGCGTACCGCAGGTACATCCGCAGCAGGTCGCCGGCGAACAAAGCCGATTCGTCGCCGCCCGTGCCCGCGCGGATCTCGAGCAGCACGTTGCGCTCGTCGTTGGGGTCTTTCGGCAGCAGCAGCCGCTGCAGCAGCGCAGCCTGTTCGCCGGCACGAGCCGCGGCGGCGTGTGCTTCCTCGGCCGCGAACTCGCGCATCTCGGGGTCCGCACGCATCTGCTCGGCGGTGCCGAGGTCGGCCATCGCGCGCTTCCACGCATGAAAGCAGTCGACCACCTGCGTGAGCTCGGCGTGCTCGCGGCTGGCGCGACGAAACGCGTCGAGGTCGCGTGCCGCGCCCTCGCTCGACAGCAGCAAATTGACTTCTGCCAGCCGGCGCTCGAGCTGCTCGAGCCTGGCCTGCATCGAGGCCTTCATGGGCAGGCCCTAATCTTCCGAGGCCGCGGGCGTGTCGTCGTCGGTGGCAACCGCCGTCGTGCCCGGCGCGATCCGCTCGGGCAGCAGCTGGTCCAGCATCGGCAGCAGCTGGTCGCGCTGCGCGGCGGAGCCGTGCAGCAGGACGGTCGGGCCATGCAGGAACTTGCCCGTCAGCGCGTGAGCCAGTTGCTCGATCACCTGTTCGGGGGCGTCGCCGCGCGCCAGCGCGCGCCGTGCGCGCTCGAGCTCGGCGCGCCGGATCGCATCGCCCCGGCCATGCAGCGTGCGGATCGCCGGCACTGCCTGGCGCGTGCACATCCACTGCATGAAGGCGTCGACCCGCGTCTCGATGATCGCCTCGGCCTGCGCCACCGCCGCGCGGCGACTCTCCTGGCCAACCGCGACCTGCCTGCCGAGGTCGTCGACGGTGTACAGGAACACGTCGTCGAGCCGGGCTACCTCGGCCTCGATGTCGCGCGGCACGGCCAGGTCGACCATGAACATGGGCCGGCGGCGCCGCGCGCGCGTGGCGCGCTCGACCATGCCCAGTCCGATGATCGGCAGCGAACTGGCCGTACAGGACACGACGATGTCGAACTGGTCGAGGCGCTCGGGCAACTCGGCCAGGCGCAATGTGTCGGCGCCAAAGCGCTGCGCCAGCCTGCTCGCCCGGTCGATCGTCCGGTTGGCCACGACGATGGCTTTCGGATGCTGGGCGGCGAAGTGCGTGGCGGCCAGCTCGATCATTTCTCCGGCGCCGACGAACAGCACTCGGGTCTCGCGCAGGTCTTCGAAGATGCGCCGCGCCAACCGCACCGCGGCGGCGGCCATCGACACCGAGTGGGCGCCGATCTCGGTGGTGCTGCGCACCTCCTTGGCGACCGCGAACGAGCGCTGGAACAGCTGGTGCAGGTGCGAGCCGAGCGCGCCGGCCTCGTGCGCCACGCGCGCGGCCTCCTTCATCTGGCCCAGGATCTGCGGCTCGCCGAGCACCATCGAATCGAGCCCGGCAGCCACGCGGAACGCATGGCGCACCGCGTCGCCGTTGGGCAGCGCGTACAGGTGCGGCTGCAGCGCCTCGCCCTCGACCTGGTGCCTGCGGTCGAGCCAGCCGACGATGGCCTCCTGCGCCTGCTGCGGCTCGCGCGTCGCACAGTAGACCTCGGTGCGATTGCAGGTGGACAGGATCGCCGACTCGGGCGCGAGCGGAAGGAGCTTCTGCCGCAGGTCGGCCAACGCCGCACGCAGCGCCTCGCCCGGGAACGACACCCGTTCGCGCAGCACGAGCGGCGCGGTCTGGTGGTTCAATCCGAGCGTGAGCAGTTGCATAAGCGGTTGAATTTTATCGGATTATATCTTCCGAGTGGGCACCGAGGAACAAGCGGTACGCCGGGTTGGCGCTTTCGTCGCGATGTGGGTAGCCGAGCGTGGCGAGGAACTCGCGGAACATCTTCTTTTCGCTGCCCGGCACCTGGATGCCGACCAGGATCTGGCTGTAGTCGGCACCGTGGTTGCGGTAGTGAAACAGCGAGATGTTCCAGTTCGGACTCATGCTGGACAGGAAACGCATCAGTGCGCCCGGCCGTTCGGGGAACGCGAAGCTGTAGAGCAGCTCGTTCCTGGCCAGCGGCGAGTGGCCGCCCACCATGTGCCGCAAATGCAGCTTGCCGAGTTCGTCGTCGGTGAGGTCGAGCGTCGGAAAGCCGGCCCCCTCGAAGGCGGCCGCGATCTGCGCCGCCTCGCCGGGGCGCGAGATCTGGATGCCGACGAACACGTGCGCCTGCCGCGCATCGGCGATGCGGTAGTTGAACTCGGTGACGTTGCGCGGGCCGATGGTCTCGCAGAAGCGACGGAAGCTTCCGCGCTCCTCAGGGATGGTGACCGCGAACACCGCCTCGCGTTTCTCGCCGATCTCGGCCCGCTCGGACACGAAGCGCAGCCGGTCGAAGTTCATGTTCGCGCCGCTCGCCACCGCCACCAGCGTCTCGTCGTGCAGCTTCTCGCGCTCGACCCAGGCCTTCAGGCCCGCCACCGAAAGCGCGCCCGCGGGCTCGAGGATCGAGCGGGTGTCCTGGAACACGTCCTTGATCGCCGCGCAGATCGCGTCGGTGTCGACCAGGACGACGTCGTCGAGCAGCTTCCGGCACAGGCGGAAGGTTTCCTCGCCGACCTTCTTGACCGCGGTCCCGTCGGAGAACAGGCCGACGTCGTGCAGTTCGATGCGCCGCGCCGCGCGCACCGAACGCGCCATCGCGTCCGAATCGGTGGTCTGCACGCCGATCACGCGGATCTCCGGGCGCACCTGCTTCACGTAGGCGGCGATGCCACTCGCCAGGCCGCCGCCGCCGATCGGCACGAAGATCGCGTGGATCGGGCCCTGGTGCTGGCGCAGGATCTCCATGCCGATCGTGCCCTGGCCGGCAATCACGTCCGGATCGTCGAACGGGTGCACGAAGGCCAACCCTTCCTCGGCCTGCTGCGCGAGCGCCGCGGCGGCTGCGTCGCTGTAGGACTCGCCGGTCAGCACGACCTCGCCGCCCAGTGCGCGCACCGCGTCGATCTTCACCTGCGGCGTGGTCACCGGCATCACGATCACGGCCCGGCAACCGAGGCGGCGCGCCGCCAGCGCCACCCCCTGCGCGTGATTGCCGGCCGAGGCGGCGATCACGCCGCGCGCCAGTTCCTCGGCCGACAGCCGCGCCATCCGGTTGTACGCGCCGCGCAGCTTGAACGAGAACACCGCCTGCATGTCCTCGCGCTTGAGCAATACCCGGTTGGACAGCCGGGTCGAAAGGGTATCGGCCGGTTCCAGGGGCGTCTCGTCGGCGACGTCGTAGACCTTCGCCGTGAGAATGCGCTTCAGGTAGTCGATGGGCATGGCCGGCGGATTCTACCGCCCCGTGCCGGCCGGGAACTTGACGCGGATAGTACCGGGGCAGTCTCGGCGCCGCTGATAGACTTCGCGCCCGATGGACGCCCTGGCACGAATGCTGGCCGAATGGTTCTCGCTGCCCGAGAACGGGCTGTCCACGATCTTCGTGGTCGCCTTCGTGTCGGCCACGTTGCTGCCGATGGGGTCCGAGCCTGTGGTGTTCGGCTTCGTGAAGCTGGAGCCCGAGCGTTTCTGGGCGGCCATCCTGGTCGCCACCGCCGGCAACACGCTCGGGGGCATCGTCAGCTACTGGCTCGGGCTGGGCGCGCACGAGGCGGTGGCGCGCGGCAAGCAGACGGTGCACCTGAAATGGCTGCAGCGACTGGGGCCAAAGGCGCTGTTCTTTGCGTGGCTGCCCGTGGTCGGCGATCCGTTGTGCGCGGTGGCCGGCTGGCTCAGGCTGCCGTTCTGGCCCACGGTGGGCTGGATGGCACTGGGGAAGCTCCTGCGCTACGTGGCGATGACGACGGTGCTCATGGGCGTGCCCGACGCCTGGTGGCAGATGCTGATGCGCCCGTTCTCGGGCGCTTGAGCGGCATCGGCCGCGTGCGCGGGCGCACCGCGCGGCGCCGTCCCGAGGCGGTCGGCTAGAATGATGGGTTCGATGAATGCCCCGTTCGCAGCGCCGCCCACGGCGGTCGCCGACCCCGTAGCCGACCCGGCCCACGCCTCCGATGCCCCGAGCGCAGGCAGCGCCCGGCTGCGCGAGATCCCCTACAACTACACCTCGTTCTCCGATCGCGAGATCGTCATGCGGCTGCTCGGCCCGGAGGGCTGGAGCATCGTCAGCGAACTGCGTTCGGAACGCCGAACCGGGCGCTCGGCGCGCATGCTCTACGAGGTGCTGGGCGACATCTGGGTGGTGCGGCGCAATCCGTACCTGCAGGACGACCTGCTCGATAACCCGAAGCGCCGGCGCCTGCTGATCGAGGCGCTGCATCACCGGCTGGGCGAGATCGACAGACGCCGCGAGCTCGACCTGAGCGCCGGCACCGACGACACGGCCGGCCAACGCAGCGTGCGGGTGAGCCGGCTGCTCGAGCTGGCGCGCCAGGCGGTGGCCGACTTCGAGCAAGAGTGCGCACGCACCGGCGCGCTGCGCGCACGCGCGATGCGACGGTTGTCGCGCCACACCGCGCGCGACAACGTGCGCTTCGACGGCATGAGCCGCGTCTCGCACGTCACCGACGCCACCGACTGGCGCGTCGAGTACCCGTTCGTCGTGCTCGCGCCCGACAGCGAGGCCGAGGTCGCCGCGCTGGTCGCCGCGTGCATCGAGTTGGGCCTGACCATCATTCCGCGCGGTGGCGGCACCGGTTACACGGGCGGCGCAATTCCGCTCACCGCGATGTCGGCGGTGATCAATACCGAGAAGCTCGAGCGCATGGGCGGCGTCGAGATGTCCTGCCTGCCCGGCCTCGAGCGCGACGTGCCCACCGTCTTCACCGAAGCCGGCGTGGTCACGCGGCGCGTCACCGACGCGGCCGACCGCGCCGGACTGGTGTTCGCGGTCGACCCGACTTCCCTCGACGCCTCGTGCATCGGCGGCAACATCGCGATGAACGCCGGCGGCAAGAAGGCGGTGCTGT
>CAZBTE010000167.1:0-5539 GCA_964494665.1 uncultured Limnobacter sp. | reverse complement strand
CAGCACGCGGCCCGACCGCGCGCTGCAGCTCGGCCTGGCGCTGCCGGTGTCCCGAGTCATCGTCAACCAGGCGCACTGCATCGCCACCGGCGGCAGCTTCGACAACGGCCTGCCGTTCTCGCTGTCGATGGGTTGCGGCACCTGGGGCCGCAACAACTTCAGCGAAAACCTGGCGGTGCGCCACTACATGAACATCACGCGCATCGCGCGGCCGATTCCCGAGCGCGTTCCGCAGGTCGACGACCTGCTCGGCGCGTTCTTCGCGAAGCATGGGCGCTGAGCGGCGATCCCCGATGAGCATCGAGCACCACCGGCCCGACGACCCGCGCACCGTCGCCGGACTGGTCGACGCGTGCGCCGCCGCGCGCGGCGCGTCGACCTACCTGGTAGCCGTCGAAAGCGGCCGCACGCTCGATTTCGCCGGCCTGCAGGCATCGTGCCGGCGCATCGGTGCGCTGCTCGACCGGCACGGCATCGCACGTGGCGAGCGCGTCGCGGTGGTGATGCCCAACGGCATCACGACGGTGCGCCTGCTGCTGGGCGCCATGTATTCGGGGCGCGCGGTGGTCCCGGTGAACCTGCTGTCGCAGCGCGAGCAGATGCGCTACGTGCTCGGGCACAGCGGCTGCCGGATCGTGTTCGCCTCGCCCGAGTGGTCGGCACTGGTGCGCGAGCTGCTCGCCGACGCGAGCCCGGCCGCGACGGTGATCGAGGTCGAGCCCGACGGCGACGCGGTGCCGGGAGAAACGGAAGGCGACGCCGCCGCCACGCTGCGCGACGCCGACGACGCCGTGGCGCCCGACACCCTCGCGCTGCTGATGTACACGTCGGGCACGACGGGCAAGCCCAAGGGCGTGATGATCACGCACGCGAACCTGGCGGCCAACGCGCACGCGATCAGCCGCGAGCACCAGCTCGGTCCGGACGATCGGGTCGCCGCGGTGCTGCCGCTGTACCACATCAACGCGTTCGCGGTGACGATGCTCGCGCCGCTCGCCCACGGCGGAAGCCTGGCGATCGTCGCGCGCTTTTCGGCCGGACGCTTCTGGGACGTGGTCACCGCGCACCGTTGCACGTGGATCAACGTGGTGCCGACGATCGTCAGCTACCTGCTCGAAGGCCGCACGCCGCCGCCCGGCGCGCTGGCGGGCATTCGCTTCTGCCGCTCCGCCTCGGCGGCGCTGCCGCCCGAACATCACCGCGCGTTCGAGGCGAAGTTCGGCATCGGCATCATCGAGACGATGGGGCTGACCGAGACGGTGGCGCCTGCCTTCAGCAACCCGATCGATCCGGCGGCACGCCGGATCGGCTCGGTCGGGCGTGCCAGCGGCTGCGAAGCGCGCATCGTCGACGCCGCGGGCAATGCGCTGCCCGACGGCGAAATCGGCGAGATCCTGATCCGCGGACCGCAGGTCACGGTCGGCTACTACCGCAATCCCGAGGCGACCGCGTCGGCCTTCTACGGCGACTGGCTGCGCACCGGCGACCTCGGGCGGCGCGACGCAGACGGTTTCTTCTACGTCACCGGCAGGATCAAGGAGCTGATCATCAAGGGCGGGGAGAACATCGCGCCGCGCGAAATCGACGAGGTGCTGCTGCTTCACCCGGCCGTGGCCGATGCGGCCGCGGTCGGCGTGCCGGACCGGCACTACGGGCAGGAGATCCTCGCCTGCGTCATCGTGCGCCCCGGCCGGGGGGCCCACGACGAGGAATCGCTGCGCGAGGAGTTGCGCGCCTTCTGCGCTACCCACCTGGGGCGCTACAAGTCGCCCGGTCACATCCGCTTCGTCGACGAGCTGCCGCGCGGACCCTCGGGCAAGGTGCAGCGGCTCAAGCTCCTCGAGACCGTCTGGTTATGATTGCGGTCTTCCCCTGTCCGGATTACCCGCATGAGCAAGATCACGACAATGAAGGTCGAAGTGCGCTTCGGCGACTGCGACCCGGCGGGTATCGTGTTCTTTCCGCGCTATCACCGATGGATGGACGCCGCGTCGCTGCATTTCTTCATGAGCTGCGGGATCCCGCCGTGGCACGAACTCGAGCGCACCACGGGCATCATCGGCACGCCGCTGCTCGAGCACCACACGCGCTTCCTGAAGAGCTCCACCTACGGCGAAACCCTGGAGATCATCACCTCGGTGGAGGAGTGGCGCCCGAAAGTGTTCGTGCAGAAGCACGAGATCCGTCGCGGCGACGACCTGCTGTGCGAGAGCCGCGAGACGCGCGCCTTCTGCGTGCGTGACCCCAGCGACCGCGCACGCATCCACGCGGTGCCGATCCCCGAGGAAGTGCTCGCGCGCTGCCGCTGAGCGGTCGCCCGGTCTACTCGTTGGCGGCGCGCAGCACCCCGGGCGCCGCCGCACGCGCCGGCACCCGGTCTTCGCCGTTCCAGCGCCGAAACAGCCGGTGCTCGACGCCCACCTGGTCGAGCGCCTTGCCGATGCTCTGGTGCACCAGGTCCATGATCGACCCGGGCCGGTGATAGAAGGCCGGCATCGGCGGCAGGATCACCGCGCCGCAGTCGGCGGCGCGCGACATCAGCTCGAGGTGCCCCTTGTGCAGCGGTGTCTCGCGCACCATCAGCACCAGCGGACGACGCTCCTTGAGCGTGACGTCGGCGGCACGCACCACCAGGTTGTAGGTGAACGAATTGGCGATCGCCGAAAGCGTCTTCACGGTGCACGGCGCGACGATCATGCCGCGCGTGCGAAACGAGCCGCTCGCCACCGCAGCGCCCACGTCCTTGTTCGGATAGACGACGTCGGCCAGCGCGCGCACGTCCTCGAGCGTGTACTCGGTCTCGATCGCGAGGTTCATGCCGGCCGCTTCGCTGAGGATCAGGTGCGTGGGCTGTCCCAGCTCCTTGAGCACGCGCAGCATCTCCACGCCGTAGATGACACCGGTCGCCCCGGTGATCGCCACCACCAGCGGCAGGTTGGCTCGTTCGTCGGGCACGCTCGTCTCCTTCGGTGTGTTCATGCGTAGTGCGCCGGCCGGCATTCGTCGACCGATTCGAGCACCGCGAAACCCGCATCCTCGAGCGCGCGCACCACGGCCGTGACGTCGGCCGCGCGAAAACGCACGATGACCCGGCGCGCCGGATACGGCTCGCCCTCGACCTCTTCCTGGCGCCCGACCGGATAGATTCCGTGCATCGCCGCGCCGGCCGCCTCGGCAGCGCCGACGATGCGCCCGATCGCACCCCGGTCCAGGCGCACCGGGCCGAGCGTCACGCCGCTGCGCTGCTCCCAGGCGCCCACGCAGTGCGCGGCGAGCTGGAAGATCTCGTTGGCCGAGATCACGCCGACCACGCGCTCGCCCTCGAGCACCGGAAACTGCGCGACGCCCAGTTCCTGGCCGAGCCGCAGGCAGTGCGCGATCGTGTCGCTCGCCTGCACGCTGGCCGGGTTGCGCACCATGATGTCGCGCACCTTGAGTCGCGTGACGAAGAACGCGAACTCGTCGGGATCCTGCGTGCGCAGCACGAACTGGCCCATGCGCAGCAGGTTCGCTCGCGTGACCAGCCCGCGCAGCCGCCCGTCTTCGAGCACCGGCAGCGCATGCAGCCGGTTGTCGCTCAGCATCCGCTTGGCCTCCGACACCAGCGTGTCGCTGTCGATGGTGATCGGTTCGGGCTGCATCCAGTTGCGCACCAGCATCGTCGTCGCGCCTCGCTCGTGTTCCGGGTCGTGTGCTTCGGATCGTCGGGCGCGGCGTTCAGCCCGCGAGCGCGACGGCTTGTGCCTGCGAACGCTCGAACAGGCGCACGAACTCGTCGACCGCCACGCGCGCGAACTCCGGCGTGTACAGGTGCAGGTCCACCTCGTGCACGCGCGCCGGATCGTCGAGCCGCTCCTTCAGGCGCGCAACGAACGCCGCGTCGGCCACCGGGTCGTAGATCGGCCGGCCCGGTCGGTCGAGCGACGACCAGCCCTGGAGCGGCACCAGGAAGGTCCACGGTCCGGTGGCCCGGTTGAGCCGCTCGGCGAACACGTCGGCGGCCTGGCGCAGCTCTTCGGCCGTGGTGCGCACCTGCACGCGCAACCGGTCCTGGACGTACTGCGGCCTGTCCTTGGTCTTCTCGAGCATGTCGGCACGCCCTCCGTACGAGAGGATGTCCAGGCCGCAGGGCGCGAGCACCATCGGCACGCCGGACTGCACCGCGGCGGTCAGGCGCTCGGGCCCCGGATCGCGGTTGCCCTTGAACAGGTGCTCCATCACGCCGCCGGTGCACAGGTCGAGCACGCCGTGGAACGCGCCGTCGCGGATCATCTCCTCCATCGCGCGGTCGCCCTTGCCCTGGGCGTGGCAGACGATCGGCGTGAAGCCCGCTTCCTCCAGCATGCCGAGCGCCGCCTGCACCGCCATCTCGCCGAAGCCGAACGACGAGACCGCAACGCACGGCCGGTCGAAGCGGATGCTGGTGCCCTGGGTCATCTCGACCATGCCGCAGATGGCGCCTACCGCGTTGACGATCTGCGCCTTGAGCAGCGGGTTCATCTTCACGATGTCCAGCACCGTGTGGTGCATCGTGATGTCGCGCGTGCCGACGTACTGGTCGATGTAGGCCGGGTGCGCGGCCATCGGCGAGGCCATCAGCTTGGGCATGCCGAACGGCAGCTGCTTCATGATCGAGGTCGCCACCAGCGTCGCGGTGCCGCCGCCGATGCCGATGATGCCGTGCACCCTGCCCTGTGCGAGCAAGTCGTCGACGATCGCCGCCGCGCCGCGGATCTGGTTGCTGGTGGCGGCATCGCGGTCGCTGCGGTACTTCTCGCGCACCACCTCGATCGGCAGCCCGCCGCGCGCCGCCACCTCCTCCGTGCGGATGTCGCCCGGAAACGGTGGCGGCTCCTCCATGCTGAAGTCGAGGAGGATCGGCTCGTGGCCGCGCGCGGCGATCAGGTCCTTGACGAACGCGATGTCCTCCCCCCGGGTGTCGAGGTTGCAGACGATCACGATCCCCTTCCTGGCAGCCACGCTCTCCTCCTTCTGCGCTCCCCCTTCTCCCTTCACTTCTTCTTGACCTCCGGACGCGTCAGCCGTCCGATCATGTCGGCGACCGGACTCGCGCCGGCGAACCCGTACTCGTTCCAGCGGCTGGAGACCTTCTGCAGCATCGCGCGGTCCATGAAGATCTCCTGCGGCTTGTTCGCCCACTCGTACGGCGTGCAGGCGTCCAGGATGATGCGGCTGGTGATGTCGCGCGCTTCGATCGGCAGGCCCGGGTCGAGCGGCGTCGAGCGCCCGCGATCGATGATCTGCGCCGAGCGCTTCGGGTCGAAGCGCGTGGCGAGCGCCCACCAGACGCGGTCCATGTCGTCGGCTTCGATGTCGTGATCGACCACGATCACGCCCTTCAGCCCATAGTGCCCGGTGGTGCTGGCGATCACCGCGTTGCCCACGTGGTTCGAGTGGCCCGGGTACATCTGCTTGACCGACACCACCGCCCAGAACCGGCCGGTGGCCGCCGCCGGCAGGTACACGCTCTGGATGCCCGGCACCTTCATCGTCTCGAGGTCGTACCACAGCGCGCCGG
>CAZBTE010000166.1:0-5540 GCA_964494665.1 uncultured Limnobacter sp. | reverse complement strand
CGATTCGCGAGAACAAAATCCTTCTCAAGCGTGTCCATGAATCGCACTCCAGGCGGCACACAAAGCGGGAAGCGCAGCGATCAGCTCAGCGATGATGCCCCGCAGAGTCTGCGGCGAGAACCCGAAGTTCTCACGCAACACCGGAGGGCCTTCCGGGCAGTGCAACCGAAAGATCGCCTCGCATCCGCTACCCATCACATGCACGTGGGCCGGTCGGTGGTCATTCGAATAGACGACCACCCGATACCCGCCGAATCGCATGACTGTTGGCATGGTAACTGAAACCCAAGCTGCTTGGGTCGAAGGGGATTCCGCCAGGAAGGCCTGCTCGAGCGCCTGGAGTCCGCCCCGCACTCTATGGCGCGTTCGTGGCGCGCGCACTCGGCCAGATGGCCTGTTGGCGCCCGACGAAAGGCCTATTCCCGCCCGGCAAAGCGCCTGCGCCGTCCGCTCCATGCCGTGAACAGCAGTCCCGCAAGCCCCACGCCGATGGCGTCGGCTGCCAGGTCGCCCCACTCGGCGAGCCGATGGCCGCCCAAGCCCTGCAGGACCTCGATCAGCGCGCCGTAGGCGATCAGGCCGAGCAGCACGCGCGTCCGCTCATCGGGCCACGACGGCAGGCCGAGCAGCCCCAGCACGAGGTAAGCGGCCACGTGGTTGGTCTTGTCCCAGCCGGTGCTCAGCGGCGGCGGCTCGATCATCGGCCACAGCGACAGCACCAGCACCGCGACCAGCGCGGCGGCAAAGCTCAGGCGAAGCAGGGCAATGGGCACGCGCGCATGATAGCCGCGCATTCTGGTCCAGAATGTCCGTGGAGCGAGCCGACCCACATGCCGATTTCTGACGAAGACCTGCGCGCGATCGCCGAAGCACGCGCGTTGCTGGAGAACCCCGGCCTGGCGGTGAAGCTGACCAACGTGGTCGGCAAGCCGATCGAGAAGGGGTTCGAGCTGTTGCCGCCGCGCTGGCGCGACAAGGTCACCGTGATCACGCGCGACGCGCTGAATGCCGCGCTCGGCGCGGCGATCGCCTCGCTGGGGCGCGTGGGAACGGGCGTCGCGCATCCGCTGCTGCACAAGCTGGCCGCCACGGCCAGCGGCGCCGCCGGCGGCGCCTTCGGCCTCGGCGCGCTGGCCATCGAGCTTCCGGTCTCGACCACGATCATCTGCCGCTCGATCGCCGACATTGCGCGCTCGCACGGCGAAGACCTGGGCCGGCTCGACACGCGGCTGGCCTGCGTCGAGGTGTTCGCCTTCGGCGGCGAGTCGCCCGCAGACGACGCCTCCGAGACCACCTACTTCGCGATGCGCGCGGCACTGTCGCGCGCGGTGTCGGAGGCGGCCGAATACCTCGCCACCCGGCAGGCGGCCGATGCCGGTGCGCCGGCGCTGGTGCGCCTGGTCTCGCTGATCGCCGCCCGATTCAAGGTCCAGGTGTCGCAGAAGGCCGCGGCAATGGCGATCCCGATCGTCGGCGCGGCCGGCGGGGCGACCATCAACTACCTGTTCATCGACCACTTCCAGGCGATGAGCCAGGGCCACTTCACGATCAGGCGGCTGGAGCGCGCGTACGGCGCCGAGGCGGTGAGAACGGCCTACGAGGCGCTTGGCACGCCGCACACGGCTGCGTAAACTGCCTCGGTCGTCGCAGGCTTGCGGCATTCCGGTCACGCGATGAACGACGCTCACGTACCAGGCGGCAGCGCCGCCGTCGCTTCGAACGCCCGCCGAACGCTGCTCGGCCTGCTCGGCGTGTCCGTGCTGTCGGCCTGCTCCACGCTGCCCCCCGCCACGCGCACCTGGGAGCCCGACGATGCCGGCGCGGCCGGTGCCGGCCCGCAGGGCCGCGTCCCCGAAGACGTGGCCCGCGAGGTCACCTTCCTCGCGCTCAGCCTCGTCGACACCCCCTACCGCTACGGCGGCAACACGCCGGCCGGCGGCTTCGACTGCAGCGGCCTGATCGTCTACGTGTACCGCAACGCTGCCGGCGTGGCGTTGCCGCGCACGGTCGCCCAGCTGGCGCGGGTGGGCCATCCGGTTCGCAGGACCGCGGTGCGCACCGGCGACCTGGTGCTGTTCGACACCACCGGGCGTTTCTCGCACGCCGGCATCTACGTGGGCGGCGGTCGCTTCGTGCATGCGCCGTCCAGAGGCGGCGTGGTGCGCCTCGACGGCGTGCACGCGCGCTACTGGAAGCCGCGCTTCTCGGGCATCCGCCGCGTCTGAGCCGCCCGCGCGCCGCGTCGCGTTCGGCCCCGTTGTGGGGCATATAAGCCACAGTCGATGCGTTTCGATGCGCGATCCCGGCTGTTGCCGGTCCAATCGCAGCAGTATTGCACTAAGATGGCCCGCAATTATTGCTTTGATCGACGTTCACCGACGCGAGGCCCCGCTGCATGCTTAATGACCTGCCCACCCCGACGACCCCATCCGGAATCCTGCCCGGCCTGCGCCCGATCGCGCTGGCCGTCGTGACGCTCGCGCTGGCCGCCTGCGGCGGCGGCGGCGGAGGAGGCGGCGGTGGCGGCGGACCGGTGGTGCCGCAGTCGATCTCGGGCGTGGTCGTGGACGGCTACGTCGCCGGCGCAACGCTGACCTGCCGCAATGCGGGCGCGCCGGTGGCCACCACCACCTCCGACGCCAGCGGCAAGTACGCGTTCTCGCTGCCGGCCGGCCAGACCTGCGACACCATCGAGTCGGTGGGCGGCATCGACGTCGGCCTCACCCCCGACGACCCGTCCGACGACGTGCCGGCCCCCCCGGGGGTGATCCGCACGCTGGTGCCCACCGGCAGCACCACGGTGGCCAACGCCGTCGTGTCGCCGCTCACCACGCTCGTGCACGCACTGGTCGGATCGGGCGCCACGTCCAGCGCCGCCCAGGCGCAGGTGAAAACGGCCCTCGGCCTGCCCTCCGGGGCCGACCTGATGACCACCGACCCGGCCACCGACGCCGCGCTGTTCAAGGCCACCGCGGTGATAGCGCAACTGGTCGAGCAGGTGACCAACGCACTGGCCGCCGCGGGCGGCATCACCAGTGCCGCCGGCCACCAGGCGCTGTCCGACGCGGCCACCAGGGCGCTCGGCGCGCAGATGTCCGCGCTGAACATGGCCGCGCTGGTGCAGGCGCCCGACGCGCTCACCCCGAGCTCGCCGCTGTTCGCGATCGTCGCGCAGGCAGCGACCAACGCGAAGGCCGACGCCACCGTCGGCGCCGCGCTGCAGAACCTGAACCCGGCCACCTTCGCCGCGATCGCCGCGCCGCTGGTCGCCTCGGCCACCGGCAACGTGAACGGCGCCACCAGCACGGCCGACGTCGTCACGCGCGTCAACGAAATCGACGACCGGGATCGTGCCGCCAGCGTGCTCGGCGCCGTGCGCGGGCTCACCGGCAGCGCCGCAGCCGATCCCCAGGCCGTGCTCGACCAGATCGCCGCGGCGCTGGCCGCCGCCGATGCCGGCAGCACCGACCAGTCGATCATGCTCACCATCGGCAGCGAAACCGCATCGGCCACCGTGCCGGGCGGACTGGCCAACTATGCGCTGCTGGCTGCCGACCAGGTCGGCCTGCACGGTCCGCTCGGCTCGTCCACCGCCACGCTGGCCGACTTCGAGAGCGCCCCCGGCGTGGCCGTGGAGCGCGAGCTGAACCGCATCGGCTTCACGCTGCAGAAGTCGGCCGTCAACGCGCAGCTGTCGCTGGCCGCCGCGCTCGAAGTGCCGATGGCGCTGCAGGTCACCGATGCCACGCGCACTTTCCAGGCGATCATCGATCGCGTGGCGCTCACCGTGGACGGTAGCAACAGGGTGCAGGCCACCCTGCCTGCGGGCGCCCGGCTGTGGGTGTACGGCAAGACCGCCACCGCCGAAACCACCACGCCGATGATCGTGGCGCTGGCGGGCAGCGGCCTGCAGATCGTCTCGACCACCTCGGGCACGATCTCGTTCAACTTCGACCGCCTGTTCGAGGTGATCAACACTTCCGCGGCCCCTGGCAGCGCACTCGACACACTGGCGGCCAACCGCGTGAACAGCGGCAGCTACGACGTGACCATGGCGCTCGGCACGCTGCGCGTGGCACGCGCCACCTCGCCCAGCGACCCCGCACCGGCGATGGCGGGCCTGCACACGGTCACGCTGCATGCCGGCAACCAGTCGGTGACCGGGCACGGGTTCGCCGGCAAGGTGGCCGTCACGCCGTGAGCCGTCGCGCCGCCGTCACGGCGTCGTTCGCACGGTCCTGCACGGCGGTGCTCGCGCTGGGCACCGTCGCGGCCCCGGCGGCGGCCGCGCCGTTCGACCACGCACTGAGCGCGCGCCCCGAGCAGGCCGGCGCGCGCCAGCTCGAAGCGGCCGTCGACGCGATGAACGACACGCTCGACGTGTTCGACATCCGCGGCCGCGACCCGGTCTTCGGCGGCACCAACGTGGGCGACTACCGCGGCGCGCACCTGCGCGGCGGCTGGAAGCTCGCCGAACGCTGGTGGGTCGACGCCGCGCTGTGGCGGCGCAAGATCGAATACCGCAACGACAGCGGCAGCCTCGCCAGCTGGCAGCTGGCCGCCCAGTACCGCTTCGCGGGCGACGCGGGGGACGTCGGCGCCAGCCCGTCCGGTGTTGCAGCCGCGCCCGCGGGCCCGAACGCCACCGCCTGGGCGCTGCGCGGCAGCGTCTGGGGCAACCGCTCGGGCACGCTCGACAAGCGCTCGCCCACCACGCTGGCCGGCTACACGATGGACAGCGTCGCCATCGACAGCCCGCGCGACCTGCAGTGGCAGTTCGACGTGATCGCCACGCGCGGCGGCGCCGACGCGTCGGTGAGCGGCTTCGTGGGCATCCAGCGCGGCAAGGTCGACTACTCGCGCCTCTCCGGCACGGCCACGGCCGGAAGCTGCCCGTACTCGGTGGCCTTCGGCGACAGCAGCACGGTGCTCACGCAGACCGCCGACTGCACCGGCAGCGGCGGCACGCTGGCCGCCGGCACGCAGGTGACGGTGGACAACTCCGCGCTGGGGCTGAACCCGCGCGACGCGCTGGCCTACACCGCCACCGTGCTGCGCGCCGGCGTGAACGCGCACAAGCGCTGGGGCGCCTGGCAGCTGCGAGGCGGGCTGGCCTACGAGCACCACGACCGGGGCGACGCGCTCGAAGACGCGGCCCAGGGCCTGTCGGGCACCTACCAGTCGGGCAACCTGAGCGCGGCGCTCGAACTCGGCTACCGCTTCACGCCCACGCTCACCGGCTTCGTGCGCGGCACCGCGTGGCAGTACCAGCTGATGGGCGAGGTGCCGTTCCTCTACAACGCGGTGACGGCGAGGCGCTCGGACCGGCGGTACGGGATCGTTTCGTTCGGGGTTTCCGCAGCGTTCTGACCGCAATCGCGGCCAACGGCAAGTTGAGCTCCGGCCCAGCCGCGCTCCTGCCGCCTACAAGTAGGCATATCCGCAACACCCAACCCCCCGATCAGTTCACCCGCTGAACGCACGCTGCTAGGATCGGTTCAATGGCTGAACATATTTGCACCGAAGCACAAGTCGCGAGC
>CAZBTE010000165.1:0-5565 GCA_964494665.1 uncultured Limnobacter sp. | reverse complement strand
CGTGCCCCGCGGTCGCGCCGTCGCCGTAGAGCTGTGCCGCCGTGAGCCAGTCGAGCGCCTGGCGAAGCTCAAACACACGGCCCCGCCTGTCGCTGACCGAGGCAGCGCCGGGCTACTTCGGCATCGGAGAACGGCAGGCGCTGATCGCCGATTTCCTGCCACGTCTCGTGTCCCTTGCCGGCGATCAGCACCACGTCGTTGGGGCCAGCCGCGGCGAGCGCACTGTGGATCGCCTGTGCGCGATCGAGCTCGGTGAGCCAGGGTTCGCGCGTGAAGCCCGCGCGAATGTCGGAGGCGATGCGAAACGGCGTCTCGCTGCGCGGATTGTCACTGGTGACGACGACGCGGTCGGCAAGACGCTCGGCGATCATGCCCATGATCGGGCGCTTGCCGGCGTCGCGATCGCCGCCGGCGCCGAACACGCACCACAGCGCGCCGCCGCGCGCCTCGGCGGCCGGACGCAGCGCCTGCAGCACGTTGAGCAGCGCGTCGGGCGAGTGCGCGTAGTCGACCACCACGAGCGGACCGCCGTCGATGGCGATGCGCTCCATGCGACCGGGCAACGGCCGCAGGCTCTCGAGCGCCTGCATCGCGTCGTCGAACCCCATGCCCAGCGCCAGCCACACCGCGGCCACCGCCATTGCGTTGACCACGTTGAACTGCCCAACCACCTGCAGCGAGACCTGCGTGCGACCCCAGTCGCCGCCGACCGAGACGCGGGTGCGCTCGCGCTCTTCCTCGATCTGGTAGGCCGAGAGCTTGCGCTGCGCGCGCCAGCCATGCTCGCCCGGCAAGCGGCCGAACGCCACCGTCTGCACCGACCCGGACAGCGCATCGAGCAGCGTCGCCGCCACCGGGTCGTCGCCGTTGACGATCGCGACGCGCAGCCCCGGCCAGTGGAACAGCCGCTGCTTGGCCTGCAGGTAGGCCGCCTCGGTGTGGTGATACTCCAGGTGATCACGCGAGAGGTTGGTGAACACGGCGGCCGCGATGCGCGTGCCCTCCATGCGCGCCTGGTCCAGCCCGATCGACGACGCCTCCATCGCCACCACCTCGACACCGGCAGCGGCGAACGCTGCAAGCATGCGCTGCAGCGAGACCGCGTCGGGCGTGGTCAGGCCGAACGGCTCGAGCTCGGCGCTCGCGTCGCCCGGCACGAAGATGCCGCTGCCGAGCGTGCCGATCACGGCGGCGCGACGGCCGGCTTGCGCCAGGCCGCGCGCAATCCACTGCGTGCAGCTGGTCTTGCCGTTGGTGCCCGTCACCGCGACCACTTCGAGGCGTTCGCTCGGTTGCCCGTAGTACTCGGCGGCGATCGGCCCGGCGAGCGCCTTCAGGCCGGGCACCGGGCGGCTCGCCACTGCGCCGGTGTCCACCGCACGACCGTCGTCCTCGTAGAGCACCGCGGCGGCCCCGCGCGCGATCGCCTGGTCGATGTAGTCGCGCCCGTCGCGGCTGGCGCCCGGCCACGCGACGAAAGCGTCGCCCCGGCGCACCGCACGGCTGTCGGCCACCAGCGCCGCACCCGGTGCGAGCACCTCGAGCAGCCATTGCCCGAGCGATACGGCGGGGCTCGCCTGACGCCCGGAATCCTCGGTCACATGCTCTCCTTCACCGCCTCGGTCGGCACCACCACCTGCGCCAGCGGCGCATCGGGCGGCACCCGCAGCGTGCGCAGCGAATCGCCGACGATGCGCGCGAACACCGGCGCCGCCACCTGTCCGCCGTAGTATTTTCCTGCACCCGGCTCGTCGACCATGACCGCGACGATCACGCGCGGATCGGAGGCTGGCGCGAATCCGACGAACGACGACAGGTACTTGTTGACGTACTTGCCGTTCTCGCGCTTGTGCGCGGTGCCGGTCTTGCCGGCCACGCGATAGCCGGTAATCTGCGCCTGCGGTGCGGTGCCGCCGGGGCCGGCGGCCAGCTCGAGCATGTGCCGCACTGCTCGCGCAGTCTGCACGCCGAGCACGCGCTCGCCGCGGGGCGGCTCGTCGATCTTGTACATCGTGAGCGGCAACAGCTCGCCGTCGCCGGTGAACACGGTGTAGGCACGAGCGAGCTGCAACAGCGACACCGACAGCCCGTAGCCGTACGACATCGTCGCCTGCTCGATCGGGCGCCAGTTGCGGTACGGGCGCACGCGCCCTGCCACCGCGCCGGGGAAGCCGACGCGCGGCGCCTGGCCCAGGCCGAGCGCCGTGTACATCTCCCACATCTTCTGCGCCGGCAACCCCAGCGCCAGCTTCGCGGTGCCCACGTTGGACGACTTCTGTACCACCTCCTCGACGGTCAGCGCGCCGTGCGGGTGCGTGTCGCCGATCGTGTGCGCGCCGATCGTCAGCCGGCCCGGCGCAGTCTGGATCACCGTGTCGGCCTTCACCTTGCCGAGCTCCAGCGCCAACGCCGCCGTGAACGGCTTCATCGTCGAGCCCGGCTCGAAGGTGTCGGTGATCACGCGGTTGCGCAGTTGCGCGCCCGAGAGCTGGCCGCGCTGGTTCGGGTTGTAGGTGGGCCAGTTCGCCAGCGCGAGCACCTCGCCGCTGCGCGCGTCGATCACCACCGCCGCGCCCGCCTTCGCCTTGTGGATGCGCACCGCCTCGCGCACCGCTTCGAAGGCGAGGAACTGGATCTTGCCGTCGATCGACAGCGCAAGGTCGTTGCCATTGTGCGGTTCGCGCACCGCGCCGACGTCCTCGATCACGCGGCCGAGCCGGTCGCGGATCACGCGCCGGCTGCCCGAGCGACCGGCCAGGTCGACGTTCTTCGCCAACTCCACGCCTTCCTGGCCGACGTCCTCCACGTTGGTGAACCCGACCACGTGCGCGAAGGTCTCGCCCTGCGGGTAGTGCCGCTTGTACTCGCGCTGCTGGTATATCCCGGGAATCTTCAGCGCAGCCACCTGCTCGGCCACCGAAGCGTCGACCTGCCGCTTCAGGTACACGAAGCTGCCGTCCTCGGCGAGCTTGCGCGCGAGCTCGCGACGCTCCAGCCCGAGCAGCTTCGCCAGCGAAGCGAGCCGCCGCGGATCGGCCTCGACCTCCTCGGGAATCGCCCACACCGCGCGCGCCGGCAGGCTCGACGCAAGCACCACGCCGTTGCGGTCGAAGATCTTGCCGCGCGAGGCAGGCAGCTCGAGCGTGCGCGTGTGCCGCAGCTCGCCCTGCTTTTGCAGGAAGTTCTGCGAGAACACCTGGAGGTAGATCGCACGCGCGCCCAGCGCCACGAAGGCGAGCGCCACCAGCAGCATCATGACCTGCGAGCGGTAGGCCGGCAGCTTCACCCGCAGCAGCGGATTCGATGCGAACGGCACGTTGCGGCGGGCGTTGCGGGTCATCGGCGCGCTCCCGACTGCTTGCCGCGCTGCGCCGGCGCCGGCTTGCCACTTGCGGCCGGAAGCTCGGGCAGCGGCGTGCCGAGCCGCACGATGCGCTCGACCGGATCCATCACCAGATGCAGCGTGCGCTCGGGCGAGATCGATTCCATTGCCAGCTCGCGGCGCGCCTTGGTGTCGATCAGAGATGCCTTCGCGAGCGCGGTCTGCTCCACCTGCAGTTGGTTCCAGCGCACCTCGAGCTGCGCCGCCTGGGCCTGTGCGCGCTCGACGTCGACGAACAGCTTGCGCGCGCGGTGCTGCGAAGTGACCAGCCCGAGGGCGCAGGCCACCAGCAAGGCGGTCAGCAGGATGTTTGCGCGGGTCATGTCGACGTCCTCGGAATGCGGTTCAGATCCGTTCGGCCACGCGCAGCACGGCCGAACGTTCGCGCGGATTCGCCGGGCGCGCGCGGCGCCGCGCGCGCGTCGCACCGGGCGCCGGCAGTTCCGGCAGCACCCGGCCGAGCGCGCGCAGGCGCGGCGCGACCGTTGGCTGCGGCACGCCGCTGACCGGATCGCGGGGAGCGTCGCGACCTGCCTCGCGTGCAATGAACTGCTTGACCATCCGGTCTTCCAGCGAGTGAAAACTGATGACGACCAGCCGCCCCCCTGGTGCCAGGCGAGCGACCGACTTCCCGAGGACTACCGCGAGCTCCTCGAGTTCCTGATTGACGTGAATCCGTAGAGCCTGAAAGGTGCGGGTTGCCGGGTCCTTGCCCGTCTGCGCCCCGCCCCGATGGCGCCGGATGGCATTCGCCACGAGCGCGGCAAGCTCTCCGGTAGTGCGAAGCGCCTCGTCGCCGGCAGCCCGGCGGCGAGCAGCAATCGCCGCTGCAATGCGAACAGCAAACCGTTCTTCCCCATAGTCCCTCAGCACTCTCGCGATGTCTTCTTCGGTTGCGGCCAGCAGCCATTCGCGCGCGGTGATGCCGCGCGATGGGTCCATGCGCATGTCGAGCGGCCCGTCGGCGCGAAAGCTGAAGCCGCGCGCCGGGTCGTCGAGTTGCGGCGAGGAGACGCCGAGATCGAGCAGCACGCCATCGACCTGGTCGAGGCCGTGCGCGTCGAGCACCGCGTCGAGATCGGAGAAGCGGGCGTGCGCGATCGCGAAGCGTGCGTCGCGCCAGGTCCGCGCCACGGCGACCGCCTGCGGATCGCGATCGATCGCGAGCAGCCGGCCGGCGGGACCGAGTCGTTCGAGGATCGCGGCGCTGTGTCCGCCGCGCCCGAAGGTGCAGTCCACGTAGCGGCCGTCGGGCCGGATCGCAAGCGCGTCGACCGCCTGCGTGAGCAAAACCGCCTGGTGGCCGTAGCCGGATGTGCGCGCGTCGGCCTCGGAGTCACGGTCGGTGACCACCACTCAGAAGTTGAAACTCGCGATGGCTTCGGGCATGCCTGCCGCGATCGCCTCGCGTTCCTTGCCGGCCAGGATCTCGCTGTCCCAGATCTCGAAGTGGCTGCCCATGCCGAGCAGCATCACTTCTCGGGTCAGCGATGCCGCGCTGCGCAACTCGGGCGAGATCAGGATCCGCCCGGTCGAATCCATGTCGACGTCGAGCGCATTGCCGAGAAAGATGCGCGTCCACGCGCGAGCACCGATCGGCATCGATGCCAGGCGCTCGCGATGGGTTTGCCAGACCGGGCGGGGGAAGAGAAGCAGGCAGCCGTCAGGGTGGCGCGTGAGCGTTAGCAAGCCCTCACATTCTGCCGTTAGCGCATCGCGATGCCGGGTCGGAATCGTCATCCGACCCTTCGCATCGAGCAGCAGCGCAGAACTCCCCTGGAACATGCCTTTGTGACCCGGCCTCGTTCGGGACGAGGTGCCCCGGGAGGGGCCCATTCATCCCACTAATTTGCACTAATCTGCACGAGGCGCCACTTTACGGGAAAAGCGACGGCAATGGCAAGCTGGCTGAAGGGTTTTTCCCAGACGTAACAAATACTTAAGAGCGACTTAAGAGTCCCGGACTGAGCTGCGCACAAATTTTCTTCATGGAATGAAGAAGTTGGGCGCAAAGCTCAATGTGATTCGTGAAAAGCGGAGGCGACCGCCGTCTGTCGGGAGCCGACGGGCGGCAAGTGGAGCGGGTCTGTAGGCCGGATTCTGTGCGCCGGCGTGCCGGCGTGACGACCATTCGTCTGGGCGGCCGGTTACCCGGCCGCTCGAGCCATCTACCCGCACGCTCG
>CAZBTE010000164.1:0-5573 GCA_964494665.1 uncultured Limnobacter sp. | reverse complement strand
TCTTCTGGATCAGCTGGTTGGCGGCGAGCGGCCGGCCGAACTGCTTGCGGTCGAGCACGTACTGGCGCGCGCGGTGCCAGCAATCCTCGGCGGCGCCCAGCGCACCCCACGCGATGCCGTAGCGCGCGCTGTTCAGGCACGTGAACGGGCCCTTCAGTCCTTCGACGCCGGGCATCAGCTGCTCGTCGGGCGCGAACACCTGGTCCATCACGATCTCGCCGGTGAGCGACGCACGCAGCCCCACCTTGCCGTGGATCGGCGGCGCCGACAGTCCCTTCATGCCCTTTTCGAGGATGAATCCCTTGATGCGGCCGTCGTGGTCACCGCCGACGCATTTCGCCCACACGATGAACACGTCGGCGAACGGCGAGTTGGAGATCCACATCTTGGCGCCGGTGAGCTGGTAGCCGCCGTCCACGCGCTTCGCGCGCGTCTCCATCGAGCCGGGATCGGAGCCGTGGTTCGGCTCGGTGAGCCCGAAGCAGCCGATCCATTCGCCGGTGGCGAGCTTGGGCAGGTACTTGCGCTTCTGTGCTTCGGTGCCGAACTCGTAGATCGGCACCATCACCAGCGAACTCTGCACGCTCATCATCGACCGGTAGCCCGAATCGACCCGTTCGACCTCGCGCGCGATCAATCCGTAGGCGACGTAGTTCAGGCCCGGGCCGCCGTACTCGGCCGGGATGGTCGGGCCGAGTAGCCCCAGCTCGCCCATTTCGCGGAAGATGGCCGGGTCGGTGCGCTCGGTGCGGAACGCCTCGAGGATGCGCGGCGCGAGCTTGTCCTGGCAGTAGGCCAGCGCAGCCTCGCGCACCATGCGCTCGTCCTCGGTGAGCTGAGCATCGAGCAGCAGCGGGTCGTCCCATTTGAACGCGGCTTTCATCGAGATTCTCCTGTCTGTTCCGGTTCCGGTGTCCTGGCCGACGCGGCGCGGATGTCGTTCATCGCAATTCGCGGGTGTACGGGGAGCACCGGGATCGTATTTCACGACGGCGATCCGACGCGACTGCACCCTTGCGGGCGGTGCGGCGATCGCCGCCTGTGCGACCCCTGTGCGGGCCGCTTCGAACCCGGACCTCCTTTATCGCCGAGCCCCGCGGGTTCGACCATGATCTGCCTCAAGAGCCGGTCGGCGTGCCTCGTCTACATCGCCACCGGCACCACCGCGGTCGCTTCGATCTCGATCTTCGCGCGTTCCTCCATCAGCGCGACCACCTGCACCGCGGTCATCGCCGGGTAGTGCACCGTGCCTTCGGCGTCGGTCATGAACTCGCGCCAGGCGGCGCCCAGCGGCTTGCCTGCCTCGAGGTAGTCGCGCCGGTCGGTCAGGTACCAGGTCATCCTGACGATGTGCTCGGGACCGCCGCCGGCCTCGGCGAGTACCGCGCGCACGTTGGCGAGCGCCTGGCGTGCCTGGCCGACGAAATCGTCAGTCTCGAACTCGCAGTGCGCGTTCCAGCCGATCTGCCCGGCGATCGCCACCACGGTGCCGCGTGCGGCGATGCCGTTGGCATAGCCGCGCGGCGCGCTCCAGCCGGGAGGCTGCAGGATGATCTTGTGCATCGGAAATTCCTCTGTACGTCAGTGCGGAAAATACTTTAAACTTAAAGTAATTCCGCGGCAAGCAGCGGCGGATCAAACCAAGGGGACACGACAGATGCGTATCGACGTGATCGGCGGCGGCGCCGCAGGCCTGTACTCCGCGATCCTTCTGAAGAAATCCTTTCCGGGCGCGACCATTCAGGTCGTCGAGCGCAACCGGCCCGACGACACGTTCGGCTTCGGCATCGTGCTGTCGGATGAGACGCTGGGCAACCTGCGCGAGGCCGACGAGCCGACGCACCGCGAGATCGCGGGCAATTTCGCCTACTGGGACGACATCTACGTCCAGTACAAGGGACAGGTCCTGAAGTCGTCGGGACACGGTTTCTCGGGCGTGCGCCGCCTCACGCTGTTGCAGATCCTGCAGCGTCGCGCCGCCGAGTTGGGCATCGAGGTGCGCTACCAGACCGAGGATCCGGGCGTTCATGCACATCGCGGTGCCGACCTGGTGGTGGCCGCCGACGGCATCAACAGCGCGGTGCGCGAGCACTGGAAAGCGCACTTCGAGCCGAGCGTCGACCTGCGCAGCAACCGCTTCGTGTGGTTGGGCGCGAAGATGGACCTGCCCGGCTTCTACTACAGCTTCCGCGAGGGCGTCGGCGGCATCTGGAACATGCACGCCTACCAGTACACGCCCGGCGAGAGCACGATCGTGATCGAGACCACCAACGAGGCGTTCCTTGCCTCGGGGCTCGACATCCAGGACGAAGCGGGCACCGCGCGCCTGGTCGAAACGATCTTCGCCGACGACCTGAACGGCGCACGCGTGCTGACCAACCGCTCGCACTGGCGGCAATTCCCCACGATCACCTGCCGCACCTGGCGCTACCGGGACGGCGACACGCCGTTCGTGCTGCTGGGCGACGCTGCGCACACGGCGCACTTCACGATCGGTTCGGGTACCAAGCTGGCGCTCGAGGACGCGATCGCGCTGAACCAGGCGATGGTCGAGAAGGTGCGCGGCGGTGCGCGCGTGCGCGCGCAGGAGATCGACGACGCGCTGGCCGCGTACGAGGAAGCGCGGCGCGACGAGGTCGGGCGCCTGCAGCACTCGGCCAACGTGTCGCTGGTGTGGTTCGAGAACGTGCGTCGCTTCTGGCACATGACGCCGACGCAGTTCCACGTGTCGCTGCTCACGCGCAGCAAGCAGATCACCTACGAGAACCTGCGCCTGCGCGACGCCGGCATCGTCCGGGAGGCCACCGAGTGGTGGAATCGCGACCAGGCCACGCAGCTGGGCATCGACGACACCGGGCGTCCGGCCTGGGTCGATTCGCCGCCGATGTTCGCGCCGTTTCGCCTGCGCGACATGTGGGTACCCAATCGCGTCGTGGTCTCGCCGATGGCGCAGTACTCGGCCATCGACGGCGTGCCCAACGACTGGCACCTGGTTCACTACGGCTCGCGCGCGCTCGGCGG
Source organism: uncultured Limnobacter sp. (assembly GCA_964494665.1). Classification (GTDB taxonomy): domain Bacteria; phylum Pseudomonadota; class Gammaproteobacteria; order Burkholderiales; family Burkholderiaceae_E; genus Zeimonas. The sequence continues at coordinate 2,552 of CAZBTE010000164.1, read as the reverse complement.
CGCCGGGCTGGTGTTCGTCGAGATGACCTGCGTGTCGCCCGAGGGGCGCATCACGCCCGGCTGCACCGGGCTGTGGAACGAAGAGCAGGCGCAGGCGTTCACCCGCATCGTCGACTTCGTCCATGCCAACTCCGGCGCGAAGATCTGCATGCAGCTTGGCCACGCCGGCCGCAAGGGTTCGACGCAAGTGGGCTGGGAGCAGATGGACTGGCCGCTCGACGAATCGAGCGGCGAGCGCAACTGGCCGCTGATGTCGCCGTCGCCGCTGCCGTATCGCGACGGCGTGAACCAGGTGCCGCGCGAGATGACGCGCGAGGACATGGACGAGGTGATCGAGCAGTTCTGCCGTTCGGCGATCCTCGCCGAGCGCGCCGGCTTCGACATGCTCGAGCTGCACATGGCGCACGGCTACCTGCTGGCGAGCTTCCTGTCGCCGATCACGAACCGGCGCGGCGACCGCTACGGCGGCTCGCTCGCCAACCGGCTGCGCTACCCGCTCGAGGTATTCGAGGCAGTGCGCGCGGTCTGGCCGCGCGCCAGACCGATGAGCGTGCGCGTCTCGGCCACCGACTGGATGCCCGGCGGCATGACCGGCGCCGACACCGTCGAGGTGGCGCGCGCGATGAAGGCGGCGGGCTGCGACCTGATCGACGTCTCCACCGGCCAGACCGATCCGGGCTGCAAGCCGCTCTACGGACGCATGTACCAGGCGACGTTCTCCGAGCAGGTGCGGCTGGAGGCGGGCATCGCGACGATGGCGGTGGGTGCGATCACGAGCGCCGACCAGGTCAATACGCTGCTGATCTCCGGACGCGCCGACCTGGTGGCACTCGCGCGGCCGCACCTGGCCGATCCGTACTTCACGCTGCACGCGGCCGCCGAGTACGACTTCCGCGGCATCGGCTGGCCGGTGCAGTACCACACCGGTGCGGCGCAGTTCTACACGACGGTGCAACGTGCGAAGCAGGAGAGCGCGCGCAAGGCGGAACTGGCGGCAGCGCGGGGTCATTGAGCGGCGGCGCGAGTTCCCCCGTAGACTGCAACGATGTTCGCTGCCTTCGACGACCTGATCGAGCGACGCATCGAGGAGGCACGCCGCCAGGGCGCATTCGACGACCTGCCGGGTGCCGGGAGGCCGCTCGAGCTCGATGACGACCGGCTCGTGCCGGAGGAGTTGCGTGTCGCCTGGCGCATCCTGAAGAACGCGGGTTACGTGCCGCCCGAGGTGGAGGCGCTGCGCGACATCGATGCGCTGCTCGGCCGGGCACTCGATTCGGGGCAGGGGGACGGCGCCACGCAGGAAGGTCGATCGCGCCGGAGCGGTCCGGGCGACGCCGGCGCTCACGATGATTCGCGCGCCCGGCGCGTCATCGCGCTGGCGATCGCGCTCGAGCAGCGCGGTGCCCGATTGACGACCGGCGCGGCGCTCGAGTATCGCGGCGCATTCCTCGACAGGATTGCGCACGGCTGAGCGTACGCGGCGAGTATCGCAAGGAGGACCGGTCGATGGACAGGCAGGTGGCGGTGTTCGCGGGTGGGTGCTTCTGGTGCCTCGAAGCGGTGTTCCTCGAAGTGAAGGGCGTGCTGTCGGTGCAATCGGGCTACTGCGGCGGCACGCTGCCCGACCCGAGCTACGAGGAGGTGTGCGGCGGTCGCACCGGCCACGCCGAGGCGGTGCGCATCGAGTTCGACGCCGGGCGCATCTCCTATGGCGAATTGCTCGGCATCTTCTTCGGCATCCACGACCCGACCACCGTCGACCGCCAGGGCCACGACGTCGGCTCGCAGTACCGCTCGGCGATCTTCTTCGTCGACGAGGCGCAGCACCGGGAAGCACAGGCGCTGATCGCCCGGCTCGAGCGCGAGCAAGTGTTCGATGCGCCGATCGTCACGCAGGTGGTCGCGCTCGGCGACTGGTACCCGGCCGAGCCGTATCACCAGCGCTTCTTCGAGCGCAATCCGCACCAGGGCTACTGCATGGAGGTGGTGGCGCCGAAGGTGGCGAAGTTCCGCCGGCAGTTCGCAGCACTGCGCGACACATCGTAGCTCGGGTAGACTTCCCGGATCGTCATCCGGGAGTGGGTCACCATGCGAATCATGCGGATGCTGTGTGCCGTCGTTCTCGCGATCGGCCTGTCGGGTTGCGGCTACAACCAGATCCAGTCGCTCGACGAGGCCACCAAGTCGTCGTGGTCCGAGGTGGTCAACCAGTATCAGCGGCGCGCCGACCTCATCCCGAACCTGGTGAACACCGTGAAGGGCTTCGCGGAACAGGAACGCGAGGTGCTCACCGCGGTCACCGAAGCGCGTTCGCGCGTCGGCCAGATCACGGTGGACCCGAGCAATCCCGAATCGCTCAGGCAGTTCGAGCAGGCGCAGGCGGGCATGGGCAGCGCGTTGTCGCGGCTGCTGGTAGTGGCCGAGAACTATCCGCAGCTCAAGTCGGACGCCAACTTCCGCGACCTGCAGGCGCAACTCGAGGGCACCGAGAACCGCATCGCGGTCGCGCGCAAGCGCTACATCGATTCGGTGCAGCAGTTCAACGTGCTGGT
>CAZBTE010000163.1:0-5642 GCA_964494665.1 uncultured Limnobacter sp. | reverse complement strand
CGTGCAGGTCGGTGATGCGCAGGTACTCGGTGCCGCTAGTGGCCATGCGCCCCCCGCAGCTCTTCCGTGGCGCTTCCCATGTACGCTTCGAGCACCTGCGGGTTCTTCGAGACGCTCTCGTAGGGACCCTCGGCGATCACCTGCCCGCGCTGCAGCACGCTGATCGTGTCGGCGATGTTCGCGACCACGTTCATGTTGTGCTCGACCATCAGCACGGTGCGGTTCGCCGACACCTTCTTGATGAGCTGCGTGACGCGCTCGACGTCTTCGTGGCCCATTCCCTGCGTGGGCTCGTCGAGCAGCATCAGTTCCGGATCGGTGGCCAGCGTGGTGGCGATCTCGAGCGCGCGCTTGCGGCCGTACGGCAGTTCGACCGTGACGTAGCCGGCAAACTCGCGCAGCCCCACGGTATCGAGCAGTTCGAGCGCGCGCGCGTCGAGCACGTCGAGCGAGCGCTCGGGACGCCAGAAGTGAAACGAGGTGCCCAGCGCGCGCTGCAGTCCGATGCGCACGTTCTCGATCACCGTCAGGTTCGGGAACGTGGCCGAGATCTGGAACGAACGCACCACGCCTCGCCTCGCCACCTGCGCCGGCTTCTCGGAGGTGATGTCGCGCCCGTTGAACAGGATCTGTCCGGCGGTAGGAATCAGGAACTTCGTAAGCAGGTTGAAGACCGTTGTCTTGCCCGCGCCGTTGGGGCCGATCAGCGCATGGATCTGCCCGCGCTGCACGCGCAGGCTCACATCGTTGACCGCCACGAAGCCCTTGAATTCCTTGACGAGGTTCCGGGTTTCGAGGATGAAGTCGTGTTCGGCCATCGCGGAGCGATCGAGTTCAGGCGGCACGGCCGCCATCCGACGGCGGATTATGGTCAATGGCCCATAGGCCGGCAATCCGGGTAAGCGCGAACCGGGTAAGCGCCAACCCGCCGGGCCGTCGAACGGCGGCAAGGCCGCGGCTAGGGTCGCGTTAGGGTGGGGACGGCGGCTCGTCGATCAGCCATTCGTGGCTGCACTTCGGGCAGAGCGCGCGCATGCGCCGGCCGTCGATTCCGCTGCAGCGGAACCCGTAGTGCCGGCATCCGCCGCACACGGCCTGCTCGCCGATCGCCTCGGCCCGCAACATGATCCAGGCATAGCGACGCCAGGATAGCCAACCGACCACGCAGCCCGCAGCGATCAGGGTGGCGTCGCCCAGGAACTCGCCCACGCCGCCCTCCAAGGTCAGCAGTTCCATTCCCGCGGCAACCACGATAATCGACACGAAGCAGCTCACCAGCCAGAGGTGACCCTCGATCAGCTGTCGTTCGTACCAGCGCTTGAAACCGAGTACGCGGATGCTCTCGCTTGCAGGCTCGGATTCCATCGGATGATGATACGCGCGAGGTTCGCCCGGGGCACGAACTGCGCGTGCACCAGGCCGGCCCGCCCGATCCGTCTCGCGCAAGCCCCATCCCCGTTACCGTCCGTCGGCGCCAGTCCCGCCGCTCGTCCTGCCCCCGCGGCAGGGCGGTCGCGCAGCGCGAACGTGGCGGGCATCATGGCGCGACAGGAAACACTCCCGTCAACCCCGACCCGGCAAGCGAAGCCCCGGAATCCGACAGCGTCCCATGGCCACAGCAACCGTGCCTTCCCGCGCCGGCGAGCCCACGTCGCTCGCCGCCCTCGCACGCGCGCTGGTGCAGCACCAGATGCTGCGGCTGGACCAGGCATCTGCAATCCAGCGCAAGGCCGACTCCGGCCACGTGGCGTTCATCGACGAGTTGCTCGGGGGCGGCCACATGCAGGCGCGGCAGCTCGCGAAGTTCGCCGCCGAGGTGTTCGGCCATCCGCTGCTGGATCTCGCAGCAATCGACCCGGGCACGCTCCCCGCCGACGCGCTCGACCGCAAGCTCGCCACCGAGGCGCGCGTGGTGCCGCTGTGCAAGCGCGGCGGCCGCCTGTCGCTGGCGCTGTCGGATCCGACCGACTTCCGGCTGCTCGACCGCATCCGCTTCTCGGCACAGGCCGCAGTGGACCCGATCGTGGTCGAGCACGACAAGCTCGTGCGCATGGTCGAGCGGCTCGGGCAGAGTGCTTCCGAGAAGCTGAGCGAGCTGGTCGACGACTCGATCGACCTCGAAGTCGGTGGCGAGGATACGGCACCGCAGCCCGACACCAGCGAGGTCGACGACGCGCCGGTGGTGCGCTTCCTGCAGAAAGTGCTGATCGACGCGATCCAGAGCGGCGCCTCGGACGTGCACTTCGAACCGTACGAGAAGTTCTACCGGATCCGCTTCCGCGTCGACGGCGAACTGCGCGAGATTTCCCAGCCGCCGCTGGCGATCAAGGAAAAGCTCGCCTCTCGCATCAAGGTGATCTCGCGGCTGGACATCTCGGAAAAGCGGGTGCCGCAGGACGGGCGCATGAAGATCGTGCTGTCGAGCCAGCGCGCGATCGACTTCCGCGTCTCGACGCTGCCGACGTTGTTCGGCGAGAAGATCGTGATGCGGATCCTCGATCCGTCGTCGGCCCGGCTGGGCATCGACGCGCTCGGCTACGAGCCCGACCAGAAGCAGCTGCTGCTCGACGCGGTGCGCAGGCCGTACGGAATGATCCTGGTCACCGGCCCGACCGGCTCGGGCAAGACGGTGTCCCTTTACACCTGCCTGAACATCCTGAACGAGCCAGGCATCAACATCTCGACCGCAGAAGACCCGGCCGAGATCAACCTGCCGGGCGTCAACCAGGTCAACGTCAACGACAAGGCGGGGCTGACCTTCGCCGCTGCGCTGCGCTCGTTCCTGCGCCAGGATCCGGACGTGATCATGGTGGGCGAGATCCGCGACCTCGAAACCGCCGACATCGCGATCAAGGCGGCGCAGACCGGCCACATGGTGCTGTCCACGCTGCACACCAACGACGCGCCCACCACGCTGACACGGCTGGCCAACATGGGCGTGGCGCCGTTCAACATCGCCTCTTCGGTGATCATGATCACCGCGCAGCGCCTGGCGCGCCGCCTGTGCGCGTGCAAGCAGCCGCTCGAGACCGACGAACGCGCGCTGCTCGACGTGGGGTTCCGGGAGTCCGACCTCGACGGCAAGTGGGTGCCGTACCGCGCGGCCGGCTGCGAGCGCTGCGGCGGATCGGGCTACAAGGGCCGGGTCGGCATCTACCAGGTCATGCCGATCTCCGAGGAAACCCAGAAGATCATCCTGTCCAACGGCAACGCGCTGCAGATCGCCGCCCAGGCCCAGGCCGAAGGCGTGCGAGACCTGCGCCGCTCGGGGCTGATGAAGGTAATGCAGGGGCTGACCAGCATCGAGGAAGTGCTGGGCGTGACCAACGAGTGACCAACCTTTCCTCCAGAGGCAGACACTGATGGCTACCACCCGGGCACTGCCCGCACCGCGCGGGGTCACCGCACCGAAGGAACACACCTACACGTGGGAGGGCCGCGACCGCGTCGGCAAGGTGGTGCGCGGCGAGATGCGCGCCGGCGGCCCGGCGGTGGTGCAGACCACGATGCGGCGCCAGGGCATTGCCGTCACCAAGGTGAGCAAGCGGCGCTACAAGAAGGGCAAGCGGATCGGCGAGAAGGACATCGCGCTGTTCACGCGCCAGCTCGCGACGATGATGAAGGCCGGCGTGCCGCTGCTGCAGTCGTTCGACATCGTGGCGCGCGGCACCAGCAACGCGTCGGTGTCCAAGCTGTTCAACGACATCCGCGGCGACGTCGAGACCGGCACGTCGCTGTCGCAGGCGTTCCGCAAGTACCCGCTGCACTTCGATTCGCTGTTCTGCAACCTCGTGGGCGCCGGCGAGCAGGCGGGCATCCTGGACGACCTGCTCGACAGGCTGGCGAGCTACAAGGAGAAGATGCTGGCGATCAAGGGCAAGATCAAATCGGCCCTGTTCTATCCGGTGGCGGTGCTGATCGTCGCGTTCATCGTCGTCGCGGTGATCATGCTGTTCGTGGTGCCGGCGTTCAAGGACGTGTTCAGCAACTTCGGCGCCGACCTGCCGGCGCCGACGCTGATGGTGATCGCGGCGTCGGACTTCTTCGTCGATTACTGGTACCTGGTGTTCGGCACCATCGGCGGCTCGCTGTACTTCCTGTTCCAGGCGTGGCGCCGATCGCCGAAGGTGCAGATCGCGATGGACCGCCTGCTGCTGAAACTGCCGATCTTCGGTCCGGTGGTCGAGAAGGCCACCATCGCGCGCTGGCTGCGCACGCTGTCGACGATGTTCGCCGCCGGCGTGCCGCTGGTCGAGGCGCTCGACTCGGTCGGGGGCGCGTCGGGCAACCACGTGTACCTGCTCGCCACCAAGAAGATCCAGCAGGAAGTGTCCACCGGCACCAGCCTGACGGTGGCGATGACCAACTCGCAGGTGTTCCCGAACATGGTGATGCAGATGTCGGGCATCGGCGAGGAGTCGGGCTCGCTCGACTCGATGCTGTCGAAGGCCGCAGACATCTTCGAGCGCGAGGTCGACGAGGCGGTCGAGAGCCTGTCGAGCCTGCTCGAGCCGATGATCATGGTGGTGCTGGGCACGCTGATCGGCGGGCTGGTGATCGCCATGTACCTGCCGATCTTCAAGCTGGGCCAGGTGGTTTAAGCTTCCATGATGATCGAGAGCCTGCAGCAGTCCCTCGCGCTGGCCGTGACCGCGGCCGGCGTGCTCGGGCTGCTGGTTGGAAGCTTCCTGAACGTGGTGATCCACCGCGTGCCCAGGATGCTCGAGCGCGAATGGGCGCAGCAGGCGGCCGAGTTGCGCGGCGAGGAGGCGGCGCACGATGACCGCTACAACCTGGTGGTGCCGGGTTCGCACTGCCCGTCGTGCGGGCACCGGATCAGCCCGCTGGAGAACATCCCGCTGCTGAGCTGGATGCTGCAGCGAGGCAAGTGCACCGCCTGCGGCACGGCGATCCCGGCGCGCTATCCGGTCGTGGAACTCGCCACCGGCGTGTTGTGCGCCGTCGCGATCTGGCGCTTCGGCGCCACCGCGGAGGGCCTCGGCGCGCTGGTGCTGACCGCGTTCCTGATCGCGCTCGCGTTCATCGATCTGGACACCCAGCTGCTGCCCGACAACCTGACCCTGCCGCTGCTGTGGCTGGGCCTGCTGTTCAACCTGGGCGGCGTGTTTGCCCCGCTGCCCGCGGCCGTCATCGGCGCAGTGGCGGGCTACGTGTCGCTGTGGACGATCTACTGGCTGTTCAAGCTCGTCACCGGCAAGGAAGGCATGGGCTACGGTGACTTCAAGCTGCTCGCCGCGCTGGGCGCGTGGTTCGGCTGGACCGCGCTGCCGGCGGTGATCCTGCTCGCGTCGGTGGTCGGTGCGGCGGTCGGCATCGCGCTGATCGTGTTCGCCCGCCACGGTCGCAACGTGCCGATTCCGTTCGGCCCCTACCTGGCCGGCGCGGGCCTGCTCGCGCTGTACTTCCGCGCACCGCTCGCAGGAGTGTTCGGCATGGCCTGAGTACGCGCCGTGCCGGCGCGTGAACGGGGTTACCACAGCCGCATCTTCAGACCGAATCCATGAATGCGCCCGCCACCGCCTCCGCAACGCACGCCGCCGGCAGCGGCACGCGCGCGCGCCGGCTTCTCGTCGGCCTGACCGGCGGCATCGGCAGCGGCAAGAGCACCGTCGCGGCGCGAT
>CAZBTE010000162.1:0-5652 GCA_964494665.1 uncultured Limnobacter sp. | reverse complement strand
CGCTCGACGTGTTCGGCGTGCGTCGGCGCGATGCCGATTACGGCGGCAGCAAAGTGGGCGACTACTCCGGCTTGCACCTGCGCGGAGGCTGGTCGCCCGCCGATCGCTGGTGGATCGACGGCGCGCTGTGGCAACGCCGCATCCGCTACCGCAACGACCGCGGCAACATCACGAGCTGGCAGCTCGGTGCCCAGTACCGCTTCGCCGGCGAGGCCGACAGCGAGCCGGGCGGCATCCTCCACGGCACGACCGCCTGGGCCGTGCGCGGCAGCGTGTGGGGCAATACCGCCGGAGGGCTCGACAAGCGCTCGCCGACCACGCTGGGCAGCTACACCATGGACAGCGTCCATGTCGACAGCCCCCGCGACACCCAGTGGCAGTTCGATCTCATCGCCACCCGGGGCGGAGCCGACGCCGGCATCACCGGCTTTGCCGGCATCCAGCGCAGCCGCGTGCGCTATTCGCACCTGTCCGGTACAGCCACCGCCGGCGGCTGCCCCTACGCCGTCTCCTTCGGCGATGCCACGAGCACCCTGACCCAGACCAGCGACTGCACCGGCGATGCCGGTACCGTCGCCGCGGGCACCCAGGTGAGCGTCGACAACGCCGCGCTCGGCCTGCACCCGCGCGACGCCCTCGCCTACACCGCGACCGTCTTCCGCGCCGGCGTGAACGCCCACCGGCGCTGGGGCCCCTGGCACGTGCTGGGCGGCCTGGCCTACGAGCACTACAGCCGCAGCGGCGGCCTGAAGGCTGCCGCCCAGGCCCTGTCGGGCACCTACCAGTCCGGCACCCTGAACGCCGCGCTGGAAGTCGGCTACCGCTTCACGCCGAGCCTCACCGGCTTCGTGCGCGGCACCGCCTGGCAGCACCAGCTCATGGGCGAAGTCCCGTTCCTGTACAACGCCGTGACCGCGAAGCGGTCCGATCGCAAGTACGGAATCGTGACGGTGGGAGTGGCGGCGCGGTTCTGAGCCGGCCGCCGGACGGCGCCGCAGAAGCACGCAGAAGCAGAGGAAGCGGACGCGACGCGCGGGCGCGCCAGGCGCACCCGGAGCAGCGATCCCGGGCGGCTCGCGCGACCCTCAGGCCGCCTCGCCCGCCCGCCGGCCCCGCTTCCCGGTCCCGCCGTAACCGTACTGGCCGCGGTAGTAGCCGTAGCGCGCCCCGTAGCCGTAGCGCACGCGGGAGGGCTGGTAGCAGTTGAACACGAAGCCGCTGACCGGGGTGCCGGCAAGCTGGTACTGCTCGACGGCGTCGACCACTTCGCTGCGCGCGGCGCGCTTGTGGCGCACGACGAAGGCGCTCACGTCGGCAAAGCCGCCCAGCACGACGGCGTCGGACACCGGCAGGATGGGCGGCGCGTCGATGATGACGACGTCGTAGCGGTCGACCGCCCATGCGAAGACGCGCCCCAGCCGCTCGGTGGTCAGCAGTTCGCCGGGGTTGTCGGGCGACAGGCCCGCCGGCAGGACGCTCAGGCCGGTCTCGGGATCGCTGCACACGAAGGGAGCCGGATCGAGGCCGTCGCGCAGGACGTCGACCAGGCCCTGCCTGCCTTCGATGGCAAAGTAGCGGCGGATCGACGACAGCCGCAGGTCGGCGTCGATGAGCAGCACGCGCGGGCCGGCGGTGGCGATCAGGTAGGCCAGGTTGGCCGACACGAAGCTCTTGCCCTGCCCCGGCATGGCGGACGTGAAGAGGATGGTGCGCCCGCCCTGCGTCTCGGCCAGCGCAAGCTGGAGGTTCAGGCGCAAGGTGCGCAAGGCCTCGACGGCGCTGGCCGTGGGCCGGGAACGCGCCAGCAGGAAGGGCATCGGCGCGCCCTTGCGCTTGTTGCGCCGATCGGCGACCTGCTGCTCGGGCGCGACCGCCAGCGTGGCCAGCACATGGATGCCGGTGCGTTCCTCGAGGTCGCGCGGGTCGCGCAGGCGGCCACGCCATGCGGCCAGCAGCTGCGCGAAGAGGAAGCCCGCGGCGAGGCCGCCGAGCACGCCGACGCCGATCACCCGCAGGCGCTGCGGGCTGCTCGGGCGCTGCGGCACGATGGCCGGATCGACGACCGAGACGTTGCCGGTCGTGCCGGCGCGCGCGACGCGCAGCTGCTGCGCGTTGTTCAGCAGGCTGACGTAAAGCTGGCTGCTGACCTTGGCATCGCGCGACAGTCGCAGGTATTCCTGCTGCATCAGCGGCAGGCGCTGGATCTGCTCGTCGACACGCTGCTGCTGCGCGCTGACGCTCGCGATCTGCTCGTGCAGCGCGCGGGCGACCGGGTGCGAGATCTCGTAGCGCGAGGCCACTTCCTTGCGGCGCAGTTCCAGCTCGAGCCGCTCCTTCTCGAGCTGCGTGCTGTGCGCCAGGAGCGCACCGATTTCCCCCGGGATGTCGATCGTGCGGTTCTCGTTCCGGAAGACGTTCAGCTGCTCTTCGGCCCGGTCGAGCTCGCCGCGCAGCTGCGGCAGCTGCTGTTCGAGAAAGCGCAGGCTGTTGTCCGCTTCCTCGGAACGGCGACGCACGTTCTGCTGCACGTAGGCGGCGGTGATCGCATTGACGATGCGCGCCGCGGCGACGGGATCCGGGTCCGGATATTCGACACGCATGATGCCCGACTGACGCTTTGTCTCGGCCACGCGCAGCTTCGCCCGGAGCTGTTCGACCCGTTCCCCCGTGCTGAAGCGGCGCAGCTCGAAGCGCGTGCCCGGGCGGGCCAGCACGTCGTCGATGCGCAGCGCGTAACCGGTGCCTTCGTCCGCGACCCGCGCCCGGTCGCGACCGTGCAGGACGACCTGTCCGTCCTCGTTGCGCAGCGTCCACTCGCCGCCGCTGCCGATCTCGAGCTCGTGCCGCCGGCCCGAGGCCCGCAGCGGAACGGCGAATTCGGCCAGCACCAGCCGCTCGCCGCCCCAGGCCCAGTCCGCCGTGCCCACGAAGGGCAGGGCGGGCGCCCGCGCAAGGCCGCTCGCATCGCGCTCGAGACGCGACGCGAGCCAGTCGCCCACGAGCGGCGCGCGGTTCGCGACGGCGACGTCGGTATGGTAGTCGAGCGCCACGACCGCCGCCGCGACGTTGCTGCGCGAGCGCATGATCTCGGTCTCGCCCAGCACCGACGAACTCGCCACGTCGAGCGCCTGCGCGACCTCGCCCAGCGCCCCGCCCAGCGCCGAGCCCTTGCGGTCCTCGACTTGCACGAGCGCATCGACGGTATAGACCGGAGTCGCGAGGAAGGCATAGCCCAGCGCCGCCACGGAGCACAGCAGCGCGACGATCCCGAACGCCCAGCGATGGTCGACCAGGTTCTCGAGCAGCTCGACGATCGAGATCGTGTCGTCATCGTCGACAGTGCGCGACGACGAGCCGGGCGAGGACGACCGCGGCGTGCGCAGCGACGCGGAGCTGCCCGTGTCGGCGTAGCCCTCGGGTTCGCGCATCCGGCGCCGCACCGGCGCGATCACCGGCGAGGCGGCATGGGCCTGCGCCGCCTGCGTGCGCTCCGGCGCCGCCGTAGCGGCCTGCGCCGAGGCACTGGACGAAGACACGCCAGGCGGCGGCAGCAGTTCGTTTCCGGTCGGAGCGTTCATCGGGTGGCGGACCTCGTCATGCTCGCACCCTGGGCCCACGGCAGGAGCTGGGCGACAAGGCGACCAGCGCGCGTGAGCTGGGTCGGATCGATGTAGACCACGTCGCGCGTGTGCAGCACGAAGCGGTCGGCGAGCAGGATCGCCTCGGGCGAACGTGCGTCGAGGTGGTAGATGTGAGGCTCGTCGTTCGCGCCCAGGCGCAGCACGAAGACCTGCCCCGCGTTGGACGACAGCGGATTCGGACCCCCCGCATCCGCGACGGCGTCGGCCAGCGTATGGCGCCCGCGCGGCAGCGGATACGACCGCGGCTGCACGACCTCGCCGAGCACGAAGATCTTGCGCTCGTGGCGATCGGGCACGGTGACCACATCACCGTGCTGCAGCAGGATGTTCTGCGACAGCTCGCCCTCGTAGTAGAGCCGGTCGAGGTCGAGCGCATAGCGGCGTCCCCCGCGCGTCACGCTCACCGCCGACAGGTCCGCCGCCGTCGTCGCACCGCCCGCCTGGCCGATCGCATCGACCACATGCATCGGCACGTCGGTGACCGGCAGGTTGCCCGGCGTCTTCACCTCGCCGACCACGAAGACGCGCTGGCTGCGATACGCCGCCAGTTCCACCTCGACCTGCGGATTCTTCACGTAGCGCGACAGCTCGCCCGCGAGCTGGTCGCGCAGCTGCGGCACCGTCCGCCCGGCGGCCTGGACCCGGCCCGCCATCGGGAAATAGATCGTCCCGTCGTGCGCCACGACACGCAGCGGCACCACGTTGGTGGCCTGCCCGAGGCTGCCCGCCGACGTCGTCTGCGTCGTCGCCGTCAGGTTCGGCGCGTAGTTCAGGTCGGGATGGTTCCAGACCGTGATGCGCAACGCATCCGTCGGCCCGATGCGGTAGGCCACCGCCACCTTTGCCGGCACCACCGGCGGATTCGCCCGAGGCTGCGCATCGAACTCCCGGATCAGCTTCCAGTCGATCGCAACCGGCTCGACCTCGACCGCCGCCTCGTCACTCGCCGCCGGCGCACTCGTACGCCCGAAGAAGGTGCCCGGCGCATGCGCGCAGCCCGCCAGGACAAGCGCCGCCAGCAGCGCGAAGGTCGCCGCGCGGATTCGTGTCATCAAGTCAGTCCCTGCGCCGAAAGCCGGTCAAGCCACTGCGAAATGCAGCCGACTAGCGCACTCAAGCAATCTTCGTATCCGTCGATCGGCCCATTGACCGGATCGGCGATTTCGACCCCCTGCCAGTGTCCCAGCAAGCGCGCGCGCCCCGCATCCCGAGGCCACCTGCTGACGATCGCGTCTCGATGGTAGCGCTCCATGCACAGCACCATGTCAGCCTTGCGCAACAACAATGCCGACACCGGCCGACTGCGATGGCCGGAAATGTCGCCCAGCCCCGCACGAGCAACCACCGCCACCGAATCCGGATGCGCCGGCTCATCATGCACCGCATCGACCCCGGCCGACGCCACCGCCCCGCGCAGGCCACGCACGGCGATCTCGTGGCGCATCGCCGCCTCAGCCATCGGACTCCGGCAGACGTTTGCCGTGCAGACGATGAGGAAATTCATCGCGGGGTACGTCCTGCATCATCAGGATCAGCCCGCCCCCTGAAGACCGGACTGCGTCATCTTGTTGCCAGGCGACCTGCCCCGCTCCCCGCACCTGCGCCCGGAATGCATCACGGCATCCTGACCAGGGCGCGGACCCAGCGGCCACCCGGAGTGCTGCGGCGCATTCTATTGCAATACTTCAAGCCAGTGTTGCAATGCGCTGATTACATTTGACTCGCAGCGGGCATGGCGCTTCGCGCCTCCAGTCCTTGCACGCCGACGCGACGTGGCGCGACGTGGCGCGACGTGGCGCGACGTGGCCCGTCGTGGCGTGGCGTGGCGTGGCGTGGCGTGGCGGGGCGGGGCGTGGCGTGGCGGGGCGGGGGACCGGCTCTACTCCGGGCCCTGCCCGAACGCCGCGCCTGGCCCTACCTGCAACCGGAGGTTGCCTTTTTGGGCGTGGGCGCGCTTCGCCCGCCAGAGCCGTGGCACCGCGGGACCGCCGCGCGACCAGGATGCAACCGG
>CAZBTE010000161.1:0-5664 GCA_964494665.1 uncultured Limnobacter sp. | reverse complement strand
CCGGTCTCCGCTTCGCTCCCGCGCCAGCGCCTACGCGGGCCTTGGCTGGGGCCGGCCGCGCCGCCGCCCCCTGCGGCGCTGCGCCCCGGCCGCAGACCGCCCCGCCGGCGCGGCGCCGGCCCGCCCAGCCGCCGCCTGTCGCTCGAGCGACGTCAGTGGGGTTGAGCTGCAAGCCTGCGGCGTCGATGACGACCGCGCTGTTGCCTGCGAACACCCACGATGCCGGCAAAGGCGTGGGCCGTGCGCCGGGGGCGCGCCTGTGCGCAGCCGAGAAGCGCAGCCGCGCCGGCCCGCGCCTTTGCACGCGTCAGACGTCGACCGACCGCAGCGCCGGCGCCGGTGGTACGTGCGCGAGCCGCGTGCCGGCGATCACGTCGTACAGTGCGCGCCGGTCGCGGTCGACCAGCGTCCAGGCGAACGGCAGCAACAGCAGCAGGTACAGCGCGCCGTGCAGGTAGTAGCCGGCGGCCGTCGCCCCGATCGCCAGCAGCGTCGCCGCGGCGAATCGCGCGAGCGCGCGTGCGCGTGACACCGGCCCGCCGTCGGGCCCCTGCAGCTGCAACGCCAGCGTCTTCATCGGCAGCGAGCGACGGCCGTCGCTCCAGAAGTAGACGAAGTACAGGCCGAGCACCGCCAGCGTGAACAGCTGGAACGCGGTGCGCAGCGCGCCCGGGTGTCCGCGGAACTGGGTCAGCGCCGAGAACGCGTAGTCGGCGAACCACACTACGCCGAACAGGATGATCGACTCGTAGGCCACGCCCATCAGGCGGCGCCACGGGTCGGCGGCCGGGGAGTGCGCCCCCGGCATCAACGGGCCGGCTTCGACGGTGCGGGGCGGGCGGGCGCCCTGCGCCCGACGTCGTACAGCGGTTGTGCCGCCTCCTTGGCCAGGCCGGTGTAGGCGCCGGCGTGGCGCGCGGCGGTGTTGCTGGTCCAGCCGGCATTGCGCAGCACCGACCGTTGCTCGGGCGTCATCTCCTGGTAGCGCTCCCAGGGCGCCTGGCGCTGCTCGGGCGCCAGGCGCCTGGCGAGCCGGTAGTTCTGGCGCGCGAGACGGCGCTGTTCGGGCGTGAGCTGGGCCCACTCGATGATGCGCTCCTCGGCGCGTGCGCGCGCCTGCGCGCTCATGCGCGGCACACGGTTGGCGAGCGACACCCAGCTGCGCTTGTCCTGCGCCGACCAGCTGTTCCACTGGCTCTCGAACGGCGCGAGCACTTCGCGCTGCGCCGGCGTCAGGTCGCTCCACAGTGGCTGGACCAGCGGCAACAGCGAAGCCCTCGGGGCCGAGGCAGGCTCGTCGGCGTGCGCCGGACCGAGTGCCACCGCAAGCCCCAGGCTCAGGCCAGTGACCAATGCTGCGACGAGCTGCACGCGGCTCATCGGCGCTCGGCCTCGCTGACGTTGCGCAGGTACACGCCGAAGCCGCGGTCGGCATAGGCCGCCACGGGGATCTCGTCGCCCAGCACCGCCGCTTCCAGGTCGGCGATGTCGTCGGCCCGCTGCCAGTCGCTCCACTCGGCGATGCCCAGCAGGCCCACGGCCACGACCAGGGCGGGAATCAGCACCGCCGCGATGCCAGTGGCCAGGCGCCGCCAGCCACCGGAACCGTCGCCGCTGCCCGCGGCGTGCGGGTTTCCGGGCGGCGCCGAGCGCGGGTTTGCGGCAAAACCGTAGACGAGAACCGGACGGTCGGCTCCGGCCGGCGATTGGGCGCCGACCGCTTGCGGGCGCCTGGCCAGTTGGGCCAGCGCCGCTTCCCGGCCGCTGGCGAGCCGATGGGTGACGCGCCACGGCAGGTGTTCGATGGATTCGTCCAGGGCCTCTCGCGCCAGACGGGCAATCTGTTGTTCGTTCATGGTTCTATTCCACGTGCCCGGAGCACTTCTGCGAGGGTATGGGCGGCTCGCGAGCAGTGCGTCTTGACGCTCCCCTCGGAGCAACCCATCGCTTCGGCGGTCTCGGCCACGTTCAGATCCTCCCAATAACGCAACAGGAATGCCTCGCGTTGACGCCGCGGAAGGCGGCCGATCTCTTCGTCCAGGATCACCAGCAACTGAACGCGCTCCAGTTGCTCGGCGCCGCCGGTGGCCGCGCCGGGGCTGTCGGGTCCGGCCTCGAGCGCTTCGAGGATGTCGCGTTCGCCGTTTTCGTCGTCATCGCCGCCGCCGGCCAGCGCCGACAACGGCGTGGTCCAGAGGTTGCGCACCTTCTGGCGACGGAAATGGTCGGTGATCGTGTTCTGCAGGATGCGCTGGAACAGCAGCGGCAGCTCGGCGGGCGGGCGCTCGGCGTAGCGGGAGGCGAGCTTGAGCATCGCGTCCTGGACGACATCGAGGGCGACTTCCTGGTCGCGGACCGCGTAGACCGCCTGCTTGAACGCTCTGCGCTCGGCCGCGGCGAGGAAATCGGACAATTCCTGCCGGGTGGCCATTCGGGATGGGATGCGGCGGACTGGCGAAGATGGCGACTGCGCATGCTAGCAGAAGGGGATCGGTTCCCGCCCGGGCACCCCGCAGCCGACGGCACGCCGGCCGCACGGCCACACGCCGGCCGCGCGGCCTTGACCCGCGCTGTTGCACTGCAGTATGCTCATCGACTACCCCTGATGCGCCTCCTTTCTCGCTGGTTGCCTCGGTGATCAGTCAGGACGGGGGCGTGTTGTCTTTGCACCCACGGCCTACCAGCCCGACCTGCACAAGACGCGCAGTGCGCCGAGGCGCCTTCACGAGAGGCGTACAGGCGCATCCGATCAATCTCGCAGGCCCCGTGCCGAGGCCTGCGTCGTGGCCTCGTGGCCATGGCGCCGGCGGGCGGGCTCCCTGGACTTGAAACGGACTTACATCCAATGGAAATCACAGGCGCGGAAATCGTCGTGCGCTGTCTGCAGGAGGAAGGCGTCGAGCACGTCTTCGGCTATCCGGGCGGTGCCGTTCTATACATCTACGACGCGATCTTCAACCAGGAAGGGATCACGCACGTCCTGGTGCGGCACGAGCAGGCCGCGGTGCACGCGGCCGACGCGTACTCGCGTTCCACGCAGAAGGTCGGCGTGTGCCTGGTCACCAGCGGGCCGGGCGTGACCAACGCGGTCACCGGCATCGCCACTGCGTACATGGATTCGGTGCCGCTGGTGGTGATCACCGGCCAGGTACCCACGCACGCGATCGGCGAGGACGCCTTCCAGGAGTGCGACACGGTGGGCATCACGCGGCCGTGCGTGAAGCACAACTTCCTGGTGAAGGACGTGAAGGATCTCGCCACGACGATCCGCAAGGCGTTCCACATCGCCAACAGCGGCCGGCCCGGTCCGGTGCTGGTCGACATCCCGAAGGACGTCAGCCGCAACAAGTGTCGCTTCGACTACCCGAAGACCGTGTCGATGCGCTCGTACAACCCGGTGACGCGCGGCCACCAGGGCCAGCTCAAGAAAGCGGTCAACCTGATCCTCGGCGCCGAGCGGCCGATGATCTACACCGGCGGCGGAATCGTCCTGGCCAACGCCTCGGAGCAGCTGAACCGGCTGGCCGAGCTGCTGGGCTTCCCGGTCACGAACACTTTGATGGGGCTGGGCGGTTTTCGCGCCAGCGACCCGAAGTTCGTCGGCATGCCGGGCATGCACGGCACCTTCGAGGCCAACATGGCGATGCAGCACTCCGACGTGCTGATCGCGATCGGCGCGCGCTTCGACGACCGGGTGATCGGCAATCCGAAGCACTTCGCGCAGAACCCGCACCGCATCATCCACGTCGACATCGACCCGTCGTCGATCTCCAAGCGCGTGAAGGTCGACGTGCCGATCGTGGGCGACGTGCGCGAGACGCTGGACGACCTGATCGCGCTGATCGAGGAGGCCTTCGCCTCCGGCCGCGCGACCAACACGCAGGCCGTGCAGGCGTGGTGGAAGCAGATCGGCGAATGGCGCACGCGCGAGTGCCTGAAGTACCGCTCGAGCGACAGCGTGATCAAGCCGCAGGCGGTGATCGAGGCGCTGTGGAGGGTCACCGAGGGCGACGCCTTCGTCACCTCCGACGTCGGCCAGCACCAGATGTGGGCCGCACAGTACTACCGCTTCGACAAGCCGCGGCGCTGGATCAACTCCGGCGGCCTGGGCACGATGGGCGTCGGCCTGCCGTTCGCGATGGGCGTGCTGATGGCCAATCCGGGCGCGAAGGTGGCCTGCGTCACCGGCGAGGGCTCGATCCAGATGTGCATCCAGGAGCTCTCCACCTGCAAGCAGTACGACCTGCCGGTGAAGATCGTCAACCTGAACAACCGCTACCTCGGCATGGTGCGCCAGTGGCAGCAGATCGAGTACGGAAGCCGCTACTCGCACTCGTACATGGATGCGCTGCCCGACTTCGTCGCCCTGGCCGAGGCCTACGGTCACGTGGGCATCCGCGTGGAAAAGCCTGCCGACGTGGAACCTGCGCTGCGCGACGCGTTCGGCAAGTACAAGGATCGCCTGGTGTTCCTCGACATCATCACCGATGCCACCGAGAACGTCTGGCCGATGGTGCAGGGCGGAAAAGGCCTGACCGAGATGCTGCTCGGCTCGGAAGACCTGTGAGGAGCCGGCGATGAAGCACATCATTTCGATCCTGATGGAGAACGAGCCCGGCGCGCTGTCGCGCGTGGTGGGGCTGTTCTCGGCGCGCGGCTACAACATCGAGACGCTCACCGTCGCGCCCACCGAAGACAAGTCGCTGTCGCGCATGACGATCGTCACCAGCGGGTCGGACGACGTGATCGAGCAGATCACCAAGCAGCTGAACCGGCTGATCGACGTCGTGAAGGTGGTCGACCTCACCGAGTCTCCCTACATCGAGCGCGAGCTGATGCTGATCAAGGTGAGGGCGGTGGGCAAGGAGCGCGAGGAGATGAAGCGCATGACCGACATCTTCCGCGGCCGCATCATCGACGTCACCGACCGCACCTATACCATCGAGCTCACCGGCGACGGTGGCAAGCTCGATGCCTTCATCGACGCGCTCGATCGTGCTTCGATCCTGGAGACGGTGCGCACCGGCGCCTCCGGCATCGCGCGCGGCGAACGCGTGCTCAAAGTCTGACCCAACGGAGAAAACCAGGTGAAAGTCTTCTACGACAAGGATTGCGACATCAAGCTCATCAAGGGCCGCAAGGTCGCCATCGTCGGTTATGGCTCGCAGGGCCACGCCCACGCGCAGAACCTGAACGACTCGGGTGGCAAGGTCGTCGTCGGCGTGCGCAAGGGCGGCCCGTCGTGGGACAAGGTGAAGAAGGCCAAGCTCGATGTCGCCGAGATCGCCGACGCGGTCAAGGGCGCGGACTTCGTGATGATGTTGATGCCCGATGAGCACATCGCCGCTGCCTACAAGGGCGAGATCGAACCCAACATCAAGAAGGGTGCCACGCTCGCCTTCGCGCACGGCTTCAACATCCACTACGGGCAGGTGGTGCCGCGCGACGACCTCGACGTGGTGATGATCGCCCCGAAGGCGCCCGGCCACACGGTGCGCTCCACCTACGCGGCCGGCGGTGGCGTGCCGATGCTGGTCGCGGTGCACCAGGACCGCTCGGGCATCGCGCGCGACCTGGCGCTGTCGTATGCGTGCGCGATCGGCGGCGGGCGCGCCGGCATCATCGAGACCAACTTCCGCGAGGAGACCGAGACCGACCTGTTCG
>CAZBTE010000160.1:0-5673 GCA_964494665.1 uncultured Limnobacter sp. | reverse complement strand
GCTCGACAACCTGTTCGGCGTCTACGTGCACGGAGCGGCCGGCTCGATCGTCGAGAACAACGTCATCGTCGGGCGCCGCGACCTGCGGCTGGCCGAGGCGGGCAACGGCGTGTCGATGTGGAACGCCCCCGGGGCGCAGGTGATCGGCAACGCGATCAGCCACGGGCGCGATGGCATCTTCGTGAAGACGAGCGCGAAGAACGTCTTCGCCGAGAACACATTCAGCCATCTGCGCTTCGCGATCCACTACATGTACACCCACGACAGCCGGATCGTCGGCAATCGCTCGCAAGGCAACCACGTCGGCTGGGCGATCATGTATTCCGACCGGCTCGAGATCCGCGACAACGTCTCCGACGACGATCGCGACCACGGACTGATGCTCAATTCGACCAACCGGTCGCAGGTGGTCGGCAACGTCGTTCGCCGCGGGCGCGAGAAGTGCATGTTCGTCTACAACGCCAACGGCAACCTGCTGAAGGACAACTGGTTCGAGGGCTGCCCGATCGGCATCCACTTCACCGCCGGTTCCGAAGGCAATGCGATGACCGGCAATGCGTTCATCGGCAACCGCACCCAGGTCAAGTACGTGGGCACGCGCTATCTCGACTGGGCGCACGAAGGGCGCGGCAATTACTGGAGCGACAATCCGGCCTTCGACCTGGACGGGGACGGGGTCGCCGACCGGCCCTACCGGCCCAACGACGTGATGGACGAGATCCTCTGGACCCTGCCCGCGGCGAAGTCGCTGATCAACAGCCCCGCGGTTCAGATGGTGCGCTGGGGGCAGGCGCGCTTTCCCGCCATCTATCCGGGCGGTGTGATCGACAGCGCACCGCTGATGCATCCTGCCGTCACTCCGCCGCCGGCCGCGCCATGACCCGCATCGCCGAATGGAACTCGGTCACCATGCGCTATCGCGGGGTGACCGCGGTGGAGCAGGTCTCGCTCGGCCTCGAGGCGGGGCAGGTGACCGCGCTGGTCGGCCACAACGGCGCAGGCAAGACCACGTTGATCAAGCTGCTGCTCGGCCTGATCGCGCCGAGCGAAGGCAGCGTGCGGATTGCCGGCGTCGATCCCGCGGGCAATCGTGGCGCCGAGGCGCGGCGCGCGATCGGCTTCCTTCCCGAGAGCGTCGCGTTTCACGGCGCGATGACCGGCAACGAGCTGATGGCCTTCTATGCGCGATTGAAGGGCGAACCCTGCAGCCGCAACGCCGCGCTGCTCGAACGCGTCGGCATTGCGCACGCCGCGAACCGGCGCGTCGCCACCTATTCGAAGGGGATGCGGCAGCGCCTCGGCATTGCCCAGGCCCTGATCGGCGCGCCGCGGCTGATGCTGTTCGACGAGCCGACCAGCGGGCTCGATCCGGCCTCGCGCACCGAGGTCTACCGGATGATCGACACGCTGCGCGGCAGCGGCGCGACCGTGCTGGTCTCGACCCACGCCCTGGCCGAGGTCGAGGACCGGGTCGATCGCGCCGCGATCATGCACGGCGGGCGCCTGCTCGCGGCCGGAACCCTGGACGAGCTGCGCCGGGGTGTCGCTGCGGACGTCCGGATTTATCTGAGCGTGCAGCCGTGCGCGACCGGTCGATTGCTCGCCCGGCTGCCTGCCGAAGCGCGCTGCACCGGGCGCACCGATGCTTCGCTGACGCTCGACGTCGCCCCGGCCGAGAAGATGGCGGTGCTGCGCGCGATTGCGCAGGCGGGCGAGCTGGTCGAGGACGTCGACATGACCGCGCCCGGGCTGCAGGAGCTCTACGATCGGCTGGTCGGCGCCGCCGGAGACGCGCAATGAACGCGCTCGTGATCGCCGCGCAGGAGATCCGGGTCGGGATGCGCAACCGCTGGGTGCTCGCGACCACCGTGCTGATGGCCGCCCTCGCGCTGTCGCTGGCGCTGCTCGGCAGCGCGCCCACCGGCACGGTCAAGGCGGATCCGCTCGCGGTGGTGGTCGTGAGCCTCGCGAGCCTGACCATCTTCCTGGTGCCGCTGATCGCGCTGCTGCTGTCGTTCGACGCGATCGTCGGCGAGCAGGAGCGCGGCACGCTGATGCTGCTGCTGTCGTACCCGGTCGCGCGCTGGCAGGTCGTGGTCGGCAAGGCGCTCGGCCAGGTCGCCATCCTCGCTGTCGCCACCGTAATCGGCTACGGCGCGGCGGCGCTGGCCTTGTGGCTGAAGGCCGAGATCGGCCCGCAGGCGTGGTCGGCGTATGCGGCGATGGTGGCGACCTCGGTCATGCTCGGCGCCTCGTTCGTGGCGATGGGCTGCCTGGCCAGCACGCTGGTGCACGAGCGCGCGACCGCGGCCGGACTGGCGGTCGGGGTCTGGCTGTTCTTCGTGCTGATCTACGACACGGCGCTGCTCGGGATCCTGGTCGCCGACCAGGGCCGCGTCATCGGCAAGCCGGTGCTCGATTCGCTGCTGCTGCTCAATCCGGCCGACGTCTACCGGCTGTTCAACATGACCGCGAGCGAAGCCGTGTCGGTCTACAGCGGCATGGCGGGTCCGGGCGATCCGGCAGCGTTGCCGGCACCGGTCTTCGTGGCGGTGCTCGGCGCATGGATCGTGACCCCGTTGCTGCTGGCGATTCTCGCATTCAGGAGGAGACCGTTATGACGCGCTCGCGTGCGATGCGGGTGGCGGGATTCGTCATGGTCATCGCCGCCGCGGTGGCGGCGGCGGGCTGCGACCGTCGCGAGCCGCAGGCGTCGCGGCCGACCCCGTCCGAGGTGCTCGCCGAGGCCACCGGTTACTACTGCGGCATGATGCTGGCCGATCACGAAGGCCCGAAGGGCCAGATCCATCTGGCCAGCCGAAGCGAGCCGGTCTGGTTCTCGTCGGTGCGCGACACGATCGCCTTCCTGCGGCTTCCGGAAGAGCCGCGCGACATCACGGCGATCTACGTGAACGACATGGCGAAGGCGAAGAACTGGGAGCAGCCGGAGCGAGGCGCCTGGGTCGACGCGAGGCTCGCATGGTTCGTAATCGAGAGCGAGATGCGCGGCGGCATGGGCGCGCCGGAAGCGGTGCCGTTCTCGGACAGGGCAGCGGCCGACGCGTTCCGCGCCGCGAACGGCGGGCGCGTGGTGCGCCTCGACGAGATCCCCGACGCGTACGTGCTCGGGCCGGTCGACCTGCCGGCAGGATCGCCGCCGCACGGGGACAAGCACCAGGAGCCGACATGACGAACCGCCGACGCTTCGTGTCGATCGTCGCTGCCTGCGCTGCGGCGGCGCCCTTTTCTGCCGGATCCGCCCTTGCCGCTGCAGCGCCGGCAGTCAGCGTCTGGAAGGGAACGGCGATGGGCGCGCTCGCGTCGATGACGCTGGTTCACCCGGACCGCGCGATGGCGCAGGCGCTGATCGCACGATGCGTCGACGAGATCGACCGGCTCGAATCGGTATTCAGCCTGTATCGGGCCGATTCGGCACTGTCGCGACTGAACGCCGCCGGCGAACTGCGCGAGCCGCCGCACGAACTGGTGGAGTTGCTGTCGACGGCCGTGGAACTGGCCCGGCAGAGCGGCGGGGCCTTCGATCCGACGGTGCAGCCGCTGTACCGGCTGTATGCCGATCACTTCGCGTCGCCCGATGCTCCGGCAACGGGGCCGTCGCCGCAGGCGATTGCCGGGGCGCTGCGCAGCGTCGATTTCTCGGCGATCGAGGCCCGGGCGGACCGGATCCGTTTCCGCCGGCCGGGCATGGGCGTCACGCTGAACGGCATCGCGCAGGGTTTCGTCACCGATCGCGTGACCGACATGTTGCGCGCCGCAGGGCTCGAAGACGTGCTGGTCGACCTCGGCGAGGTGCGCGTGCTCGGGCGCAGGCCGGACGGCGGGCCGTGGCGCGCGGCGATCGGCGATCCGCTGCATCGCGACCGCGCGCTCTTCGAGTTGCCGCTCGGAGATCGCGGCGGCGCGCTGCCTGCGCTCGCGACGTCGTCGGGCCATGGCATGAGCTTCGGCTCCGATCCGCGCATTCATCACCTGTTCGATCCGCGTACCGGTCGCAGCGCGAGCCACCATGCTTCGGTCTCGGTCGCCGCGCCGCGGGCCACGCTTGCCGATGGCCTGTCGACCGCGTTGTCGGTGCTCGCGTCGACGCACGCCCGCGCACTGATCGCCGGCTATCCGTCGACGCGCGCCTGGCTCGTCGATGCCAGCGGCCGGGTCGATGCGCTTGACGGCGGATGAGTCGTTCGCCGACGCCCGCGGTGAAGCTCAGTTCGCCGCGCGGTGCGCCGGGCGCGGGTGCAGCGGGCGCCCGGGTAGCGCAGGGCGCGTGCGCGAGTAGCGCTCGGGGCCCAGTCCGTCCGCGCTGATCGCAGTCTTGCGCCCGGCGATCTGGTCGGCCAGCAACTGGCCGGAGCCGCACGCCATGGTCCAGCCGAGCGTCCCATGGCCGGTGTTCAGCCACAGGTTGCGCTGCATGGCGCGGCCCACGATCGGCGTGCCGTCCGGTGTCATCGGGCGCAGGCCGGTCCAGAATTCGGCGGCACGCAGGTCGCCCGCCCCGGGGAACAGGTCGCCGACCACCATCTCGAGCGTCTCGCGGCGGCGCGGATTCAGCGACAGGTCGAAGCCCGCGACCTCGGCCATGCCGCCGACGCGGATCCGGTCGTCGAAGCGGGTGACCGCGACCTTGTAGGTCTCGTCCATCACGGTCGACACCGGCGCGCGCGACGCGTCGGCGATCGGGACGGTCAGCGAGTACCCTTTGAGCGGGTAGACCGGCAGCGACAGGCCGGCCGCCGTTGCGATCGCGCGCGAGTAGCTGCCCAGCGCCAGCACGTAGTGATCGGCGCGGCGCAGCGCGCCGTCGATGACCACGCCGTCGATTCGCCCGCCGCTCGCGGACAGCCGTTCGATCGAGCGCCCGAACTCGAACTCGACGCCGAGCGCCCGGCAGCGCTCGGCCAGCCGCGTCGTGAACAGCTGGCAGTCGCCGGTCTCGTCGCCCGGCAACCGCAGCGCGCCGACCAGTCTGTCGGCGACGCGGGCCAGCGCCGGTTCGGCGCCCGCGAGCCCGCTGCGTTCGAGCAGCTCGAAGGGCACGCCGACTTCGCGCAGCACCTCGATGTCGCGTGCCGCCGCATCGAATTGCTGTTCGGTGCGGAACACCTGCAGCGTACCGAGCTGGCGGCCCTCGTAGTCGATGCCGGTCTCGGCGCGCAGCGTGCGCAGGCAGTCGCGGCTGTATTCGGAGAGGCGCAGCATGCGCGCCTTGTTCACCGCATAGCGCGATGCGCTGCAGTTTGCGAGCATCTGCATCATCCACTGCAGCTGGAACAGCGTGCCATCGGGCCGGATCGCCAATGGCGCGTGCCGCTGGAACAGCCACTTCAGCGCCTTCAGCGGTATGCCGGGCGCCGCCCACGGGGTGGAATATCCGGGCGAGATCTGGCCGGCGTTGGCGAAGCTGGTTTCCTGCGCTGCCTCGGGCTGGCGATCGACGACGGTTACCTGCAGGCCGGCCCGCGCAAGGTACCAGGCGGTGGTCACGCCGATCACGCCGCTGCCGAGAACCAGGACACGCATGACGTTCGCTCCTCGTGGGCTCGCGCCGATCAGGACGGCACGAATGCCGCCATTGTCGGCCCGAGGCAGGAGAAAGTTTTCACGTAGTTTCGGTACACGCTAGAATTACCCACGAAAAGGCCTGAGAATTGG
>CAZBTE010000159.1:0-5674 GCA_964494665.1 uncultured Limnobacter sp. | reverse complement strand
GGCCGTACGACACCGAGGCCAGTCATTCGATGCCTACGTAGATGTGCGCCGCCGCCTCGGTGCGCCCGGGCAGGTCGAGGTCGCGCCCGCGCGGCGCGCCGCTGCCGACGAACACGGCGTCGTAGCCTTGCGCGAGCAGCGCGTTCATCGACTCGATGCGTGCGCCGCCGCGGAACTCCACGCCGAGGTCGAGCACGTAGCCGGTCTCCTCGTCGATGACGTGCTCGGGTAGCCGGAAGCGCGGAATCTGGGTGCGGATCATGCCGCCTGGCCGGGCGTCCTGGTCGAACACCGTGACCGCATAACCCAGCGGCGCCAGGTCGCGCGCCACGGTGAGCGAAGCCGGGCCGCCGCCCACGCAGGCGACACGCTTGCCGTTGGGGCGCGCCGCCTTGCGTGGAAGGCGATCGCGGATGTCGTCCTTGAGGTCGGCGGCGACGCGCTTCAGGCGGCAGATCGCCACCGGCTCGGGATGATCGGCCTGGTGCGCCTCGACGCGGCCGCGGCGGCAGGCCGGCTCGCAGGGACGGTCGCAGGTGCGCCCGAGCACGCCGGGAAACACGTTGGAGCGCCAGTTGATCAGGTAGGCGTCGGCGTAGCGTCCGGCCGCGATCAGCCGGATGTATTCGGGGACCGGGGTGTGGGCCGGACAGGCCCACTGGCAGTCGACCACGCGGTGGAAGTAGGTTGGGTCGCGGATGTCCGTCGGCTGCAAACTTGCCTCCTGTCGGGGCGTTTGGGCCAGTCTACTACCGACCGGTGTTCGGCAGAACCTCCGCCCGGCGGCAAGTGCAGGCACTATGTCGGAATCATGCAACCGCTGGCCGTGCGTTGTTTGCCGAACCGGGGCGGCCAGTGCTACCGTCCTCGGCGGCACTTACCGGAGAAACGTCAATGATCCATCGCCCTGTTGCCCGTGCGGTTTCCTGCGCCGTCATTGCCGGCCTGCTCGCGTGCACGATGCCCGCGCCGGTCAATGCGCGCGTGGTGAGCACCGAGGAAGTGTTGGCGCAGTCGGCGACGCGTTCGTCCGATCGGGCCACGCTCGACGCGCTGCTCGCACGCGACGACGTGCGCGCGCAACTCGAGGCGCTCGGCGTCGACCCGATCCAGGCGCGCGAGCGTGTACAGGCGCTCGACGACCAGGAAGTGCGCGAGCTGGCCGCGCGCATCGACCAGCTGCCGGCCGGCAGTGGCGTGCTGGGCATATTGTTCGCCGTCTTCGTGATCCTGCTGGTCACCGACATCCTCGGATTCACCAAGGTCTTTCCGTTCACGCGCTCGGTGCGTTGAGCGCCGGTTCCGCGCGCCGGCTCGCCACCGTCGGCGCGCTCGCCGCGGCGCTCGCGCTGGGCGGGTGTGCGGCACCGCAGAGCGCCGCATTGCGCGCGCCGGCGGGCACGCCGCTGGCAGCGATCGTCGAGGCGCTACCGCGCCAGGCAAGCGTGCCGGGCGTGCCGTTCCATCCCCAGGAGGACTACCAGTGCGGCCCCGCCTCGCTGGCGATGGCGCTCGGGGCGCTCGGTCGCGAGCGCACGCCCGAATCACTGACCGACGCGGTCTACCTGCCGGCGCGGCGCGGCGCGCTGCAGGCCGAGATGCTGGCGTTGCCGCGGCGCGAAGGCCTGCTGGCGATCCGGGCGCCGGGCGAGCTCGCAGCGCTGCTGCGCCTGGTCGCCGACGGGCACGCGGTGGTGGTGTTCCAGAACCTGGGGCTGGCAATCGCACCGGTGTGGCACTACGCGGTGCTCATCGGCTACGACCTCGACGCGGGCCGGGTGGTGCTGCATTCGGGCACCAGCGCATCGCTGCCGCTGTCGCTCGACACCTTCGAGCGCACCTGGGCGCGCGCAGGGCACTGGGCGATGGTGGTCACGACGCCCGCGCGCATTCCCGCCGCGGCCAGCCAGCAAGAGGCGCTGCGCGCCGCGGTGGCGCTGGAGCGCAGCGACCGCGCGGCGGCGCTCGCCGCGTACGAGGCGCTGCGGGCGCGCGCGCCCGCCGATCGGCTCACGCTGTTCGCGCTGGCCAACGCGCTGCTGGCGCAGGAGCGGCCGCGCGAGGCCTCGCAGGCGTATCGCGACCTGCTGGGGCGGCATCCCGACTTCGCCGACGGCTGGAACAATCTCGCGCACGCGTTCGAGCGACTCGGGCAGCGCGACGCGGCCCGGCAGGCGGCGGCACGCGCCGTGGCGATCGGCGGGCCGGGCATCGACGCCTACCGCCAGACCGCCGAGCGACTTCGTTGAGGCGCCGCACGGCAAGCGTCGCGTGTCGCTCGCCTGCGGGCAGCGGTGATAAGATGAACGATCCGCCAAAGCGTGCCGCCATGACGTAAGCTCCATTCGTCACATCCGCTGATTCTCGAACTGCCGCTCCGGAAGCCGGACGGGGTTCGTCGGCGCCGTATCTCGCGGCCGTCCGAGCATCTTTGACGAGAAACTCGTTCAGAAAGGTGAAGATCCCATGATGAAAGCGTTCCAGTCGAACTCGTACCTGTTCGGCGGCAATGCCCCGTATGTCGAAGAGCTCTACGAGAGCTACCTGAACAACCCGGGTTCGGTGCCCGAGGCCTGGCGCGGCTGGTTCGACAGCCTGCAGGGCGTACCGGCCGCCGACGGCAACGCCGAGACACGCGACGTCGCGCACGCGCCGATCGTGCAGTCGTTCGCCGAGCGCGCCAGGGAAGGCACGCTGCAGCCGCGCATGATGGGCGGCGATGCCGCCACCGCGCGCAAGCAGGTGTTCGTGCAGTCGCTGGTGGCGGCCTACCGCAACCTCGGCTCGCGCTGGGCCGACCTCGATCCGCTGAAGCGCCAGGAGCGCGCGCCGATCCCCGAGCTCGAGCCGGCGTTCTACGATTTCACCGAAGGCGACCAGGCCAACATCTACTCGGCCGCCAACACCTACTTCGGCTTCGACAACGCGCCGCTGCGCGACATCCTGAAGGCCCTGCGCGACACCTACTGCGGGTCGATCGGCGCAGAGTTCATGTTCATCAGCGACCAGGCGCAGAAGCGCTGGATCCAGGAACGGCTGGAGTCGACGCGCGCGCGCCCGAACTACTCGGCCGACAAGAAGAAGCGCATCCTCGAGCGCCTCACCGCCGCCGAGGGGCTCGAGCGCTACCTGCACACCCGCTACGTCGGGCAGAAGCGCTTCTCGCTCGAAGGAGGAGAGAGCTTCATCGCCGCGATGGACGAGCTGGTGCATCGCGCGGGCGCGGCCGGCATCGAGGAGATCGTGATCGGCATGGCGCACCGCGGCCGGCTCAACGTGCTGGTGAACACGCTTGGCAAGATGCCGAAGGAGCTGTTCGCCGAGTTCGAGGGCCGGCAGGCCGACGACCTGCACAGCGGCGACGTCAAGTACCACAAGGGATTTTCCAGCGACATCTCGACTGCCGGCGGACCGGTTCACCTGTCGCTGGCGTTCAATCCGTCGCACCTGGAGATCGTGAACCCGGTGGTCGAGGGCTCGTGCCGCGCCCGACTGGTGCGCCGGGGCGACCGCAACGGCGACCAGGTGTTGCCGGTGCTCGTGCATGGCGATGCCGCCTTCGCCGGGCAGGGCGTGGTCATGGAGACGCTCAACCTCGCGCAGACGCGCGGCTACGGCACGCGCGGCACCGTGCACATCGTCATCAACAACCAGATCGGCTTCACCACTTCCGACCCGCGCGACAGCCGCTCGTCGATCTACTGCACCGACGTGGTCAAGATGATCGAGGCCCCGGTGTTCCACGTGAACGGCGACGACCCCGAGGCGGTGGTGTTCGCGACCCAGCTCGCGCTGGATTTCCGCCAGGTCTTCCGCAAGGACGTGGTGGTCGACATCGTGTGCTTCCGCCGGCTCGGCCACAACGAGCAGGACACGCCGGCGGTCACGCAGCCGATGATGTACAAGCGAATCGCCCAGCATCCGGGCACGCGCAGCCTGTACGCGGAGAAGCTGGTCACCCAGAACGTGATCGCCGAGGGCGAGTCGGACCGGATGGTGGCCGAATTCCGCAAGGCGATGGACGAGGGCAAGCACCAGATCGACCCGGTGATCACGAACTTCAAGAGCAAGTTCGCGGTCGACTGGATGCCGTTCCTGAATCGCAAGTGGACCGACAGCGCCGACACCGCCGTGCCGCTGGGTGAACTGCGTCGACTGGGCGAGCGCATCACCACGGTGCCGGCCGGCTTCAAGCTGCATCCGCTGGTCGAACGCGTGGTCAACGACCGGCGCGCGATGATCCAGGGCGAACAGCCCCTCGACTGGGGCATGGGCGAGCACATGGCGCTGGCCACGCTGGTGGCCTCGGGGTTCGGCGTGCGCTTGTCCGGCCAGGACTCGGGCCGCGGCACCTTCACGCACCGCCACGCCGTGCTGCATGACCAGAACCGGGAGCGCTGGGACCAGGGTTCGTACATCCCGCTGCAGTTCGTCGCCGACAAGCAGGGACAGTTCATCGTCATCGACTCGGTGCTCTCCGAGGAGGCGGTGCTCGCCTTCGAGTACGGCTACGCGTCGTCCGATCCCAACACGCTGGTGATCTGGGAGGCCCAGTTCGGCGATTTCGTCAACGGCGCCCAGGTCGTGATCGACCAGTTCATCGCCTCGGGCGAAACCAAGTGGGGACGTGCCTGCGGACTGGTGCTGATGCTGCCGCACGGCTACGAAGGCCAGGGCCCGGAGCACTCGTCGGCACGCCTGGAGCGCTTCCTGCAGTTGTGTGCCGAGCACAACATGCAGGTGTGCCAGCCGACCACGCCGGCGCAGATCTTCCACCTGTTGCGCCGGCAGATGATCCGCATGTTCCGCAAGCCGCTGGTGATCATGTCGCCCAAGTCGCTGCTGCGCAACAAGGACGCGGTATCGACGCTCGACGAACTGGCGCGCGGCGAATTCCGCACCGTGATCGGCGAGACCGTCTCGTCGGTCGACCCGCGCAAGGTCAAGCGGGTGGTCGTGTGCACGGGCAAGGTGTACTACGACCTGCTGGCGGCGCGGCGCGAGCGCGGCCTGGACGAGGTCGCGCTGCTGCGCATCGAGCAGCTCTATCCGTTCGCGCACAAGGCCTTCGAGGCGGAAATGAAGAAGTTCCCCAATGCCACGCAGGTGATCTGGTGCCAGGACGAGCCGCAGAACCAGGGCGCGTGGTTCTACGTCCAGCACCACCTCGGCGACGCGCTCAGGGAAGGCCAGAAGCTCGGCTACGCGGGGCGCGCCGCGTCGGCGTCGCCGGCGGTCGGCTACTACGACAAGCACTATGCGCAGCAGAAGGAGCTGATCGCCGCGGCGCTCGGCGAGTCCCGCTCGCGCGCGAAGAAATCGGCCTGACACGAGCAGTACGAACCGACACGAGAAGCTCCCGGAGATAAACAGAAATGGCCCTGATCGAAGTAACGGTTCCGCAGCTGTCGGAATCGGTTGCCGAGGCGACGCTGTTGCAGTGGCACAAGCAGCCCGGCGAGGCGGTGGCGCGCGACGAGAACCTGGTCGACGTCGAGACCGACAAGGTGGTACTCGAGCTGCCTGCGGCGGCTGCCGGCGTGCTCGCGCAGATCCTCAAGGGCGACGGCAGCACCGTGGTCGCCGGCGAAGTGATCGCGATGATCGACACCGAAGGCGCGCCTTCGGCGACCGCCGCGGCGCCGGCTGCCGCGCCCGCCGGTGGTGCCGCTGC
>CAZBTE010000158.1:0-5752 GCA_964494665.1 uncultured Limnobacter sp. | reverse complement strand
GTTGCCGGGGTTGCCGGGGTTGCCGGGGTTGCCGGGGTTGCCGGGGTTGCCGGGGGTGCCGGGGGTGCCGGGGTCGCCTGGGCTGCCAGGATTGCCCGGCCCACCGCCGTCCGAGCCTCCTGGCCCCTGGGCCAGGTCCGGAACCGAGACCAGCGCGCCATCCGGCGTCCGCTGCGCGTTTGGCGAAACATCGCCGCCGGCACCGGGAATCCAGCCGCCGCCGTCCGTGTCCTGTGTCGAGCCGGGCGCGGCGCCACCGGAACCGCCGGTGCCGCCTGTCGAACCGGCAGTATCCGGCGCCATCGTCAGGACGATGCCGGCCACCACGCTGTCGTCATCCAGGGCGCCGGTGCGGTGGTTCGTGCGCGTCCTGCCGATCGAACGCGTCGGGATCGTCGGTGGCGCCAACGCCGGATCTGCGGCCGACCCCGACGGGGTGCCGATGACCGCCATCGTCGCTGCCACCGCATCGGTGCCGGTCGCATCGGTGCCGGTCCCATCGGTGCCTTGTGCCCTGTCGCCGGCCGATGCGACGCGCGTGACGGCCTGAGTGCCGCGCGGCCTGGGCCCGTGACTGATCGGCGGCAGCACCGGCCCCTGTTCGGTGGTGCGCGGTGCCGCGTCCGGATCGTCCGCCGCCGCCGATTGTCCCTGGCGCACTTCGAGCGCACCGCCGCGGGTGGCGACGACGATGATGCCCTGGGTGACCGATACGCGCAGACCCTCGCGCGGGCCCGGCGCACAGCGAGGATCGCACGCCGTCTGCTCGGCGACGTATTCGGTGCCGCGAACGCCGACCGTGGCGGTGGGCGTCTGCATCCGGTAGTCGTCGTGGTCGCGCTTGCCGATCGCACCGGTGATGGTGCGCAGCGCGCCGCGCACCAGGAAGAAGAAGCCGCGCTGGGCGTTCGCATCGAATCGGTATTCGTCGATGCGGAAGGTCGTCCCCGGCTGGAGGGAAACGATCGATCCGTCGGTGAAGCGGATCTGCACGCGGCCGTCGGCGCCGGTACGGATCAGGTCTCCGCTCAGGAACTCGGTGCCCGTGCTCACCGCGACCGGCGTCGCCTGCGGCCGTTCGAGCGTGACGCTGCCGGAGGCGACCAGGGCGCGGCCGTCGACGGCGTACGCGGCCTGGACTGCGGCACCCCACACGAGCAGGACGAGCAGCCAGGTGCGCCACGCGCCCATCAAGTGGCGCGCACGGGCAAGCGATGCGGTGCCGATCGGCACGGCGGCGTCCATCTTCAATGGAACCTGTAACGAAGCGTCACGCCCGCCTGGGCGCGCCGGAAGTCGTTCGGTTCGAGGGTCGAGCGATTCCGCGTGAGGGTGAGGGCGGGGGCGACGGACCAACCGGTGCGCAGCGGCCGTTCGGCGCCCACGCGCAGTTCGGTCTGCCGGTCGCTGCGGGCCTCGCCGAAAAAGGGCTCGATCCCGTCGAAGTCGCGCCAATCGAACGACAGCGCGGCGAACGCGCGCCAGTTGCCGCCGATTCCCGCGCTGAGCGCGGCGCGCGCGCCCCGGAAATCGTGCGACAGGTTGTCGAAACCGCGGCGCGACGACTCCGCGCCCAGGTGCAGGCCGCCGAGCAGGATCGGGCGACGCGCGCCTTCGAGCACGCGCGCGAAGGTGAGGCCGATCATCGTGCGCCGCGCATCGCGCGCCTGCTCGTCCGGAAAGTCGAGTTCGAAGCCCTGCGCGAACGCGCCGAACTGGGTGCGTGCGTCGACATCGCACTGCCACTGGACGAGCGCACCCAGCGCGTTGCGGAACGCCGCGCCATCCAGTTGCAG
The DNA here is from genome assembly GCA_964494665.1 of uncultured Limnobacter sp. Lineage (GTDB taxonomy): Bacteria > Pseudomonadota > Gammaproteobacteria > Burkholderiales > Burkholderiaceae_E > Zeimonas. Next base: position 3,956 of record CAZBTE010000158.1, on the reverse strand, counting down.
GTGCTGGAACTGGGCAAGCATGTTCAGTTGATGGCAGCCGGTGCGCAAGGCGAGTCCTGACGACAGGTCGATCTGGTCCTGGTCCAGTGTATGCGCGCTCGGATACCGCCGAAGCGATGCGCGACCCCCAGCGGTCCATTGCCAGCCGCCGCCTATCGGCGCGGCCCAGTTTAGGGCCAGCGCCCCGGCGAAAACGGAACTATTTCTCGGAAGGCTGATACCCAGTGGCGTGACCGCGGTACCGTCGGCGAGTACCCACTGATCGTAGGCGCTGCCGAAGTTCGGGTTCGAATCGTGGCCGGCCTCCAGTTCCAGCGTGGCCGTCAGCTTGCCGCGGCCCGCGTCGTCGATGCGTCGGATGGCATCGAGGTACCGTCCGATCACGCGCCGCGCTTCGTCGGGGATGCGCTGTGCCGCCACGGCCTCGAACTCCCGCCGCGCGTTCTCGCGCTCCTTGACGGCGAAGTACGCGCGCGCGAGTTCCGCCCTGGCCTGCAGCAGATCGGGGCGATTGATCAGCACCCGCTCGAGCGCCATTACGGCCTGGCCGGGGCGTCCCGAATCGAGCGCCGCCAGGCCGAGCAGGTAGTCGAAGCCGGGCTCGCCCGCGTAGTCGTCGACGTTCGAAGCGAGCAGGCGGAATGCGCGGTCGGACTGTCCGGAGTCGATCAATCGGCGTGCCTGCTCGAGCAACCGCGTGAGCGGCGACGCGGGCGTCTGCGGCACGGCCGCTTCGGCCGGCTGGCCGCCTTCGGGGCGCGCGGCGTCCGGCGGGGCAGGAACCTGTGCGACGGCCGTTGCCGCGATGCCCCCAATCAGCAGCGACAGCAGAAGGCCTCGCAGCGGCGGCAGCAGGAGCGCGTGCGTCCGGGTGATCAACCCGATGGCCGCAATCACCGACGGGGCGGCGCGGCGGCTCATGCGCCGTGCGCGACCGCCTCGCCGCGCAGCGAGTGCGACAGCGCGGCGGTGATTCGCACGTCGGCGAACTGGCCCAGGAGTCGTTCCGGTCCGGTGAAGTTGACGACGCGGTTGTTGGAGGTGCGCCCGGCGAGCTCGTGCGCGTTGCGGCGCGACCGTCCTTCGACCAGCAGCCGTTGCACGCTGCCCACCATGCCTTCGCTGATGCGTCGCGCGTTGGCATCGATGGCGGCCTGCAGTTGCTGCAGCCGCTCCAGCTTGAGCGACTGCGGCGTCTCGTCGGGCAGCTCGGCCGCCGGCGTTCCCGGTCGCGCGCTGTAGACGAACGAGAACGAGCTGTCGAAGCCGACGTCTTCGACCAGCTGCAGCGTGCGCGCGAATTCCTCGGCGGTTTCGCCGGGAAAGCCGACGATGAAATCCGACGACAGGCAGATGTCGGGACGCACGGCGCGCAACCTGCGCACGATCGACTTGTATTCGAGCACGGTGTAGCCGCGCTTCATCGCCGCGAGTACGCGATCGGAACCGGACTGCACCGGCAGGTGCACGTGATCGACCAGCTTCGGCAGGCGCGCGTAGGCATCGATCAGCCGCTGCGTGAATTCCTTCGGGTGCGACGTGGTGTAGCGCACGCGTTCGATGCCGGGAATCTCGCATACGTATTCGAGCAGCAGCGCCAGATCGGCGTTCTCGCCATCGGCGATCGCACCGCGCCAGGCGTTCACGTTCTGGCCGAGCAGCGTGACCTCGCGCACGCCCTGGTCGGCCAGCCCGGCAACCTCGACCAGGATGTCGTCGAGCGGGCGCGACACTTCGTCGCCGCGCGTGTACGGGACCACGCAGAAGCTGCAGTACTTGCTGCAGCCCTCCATGATCGAGACGAACGCGGTGGCACCCTCGGTGCGCGGCGGCGGCAGGCGGTCGAACTTCTCGATCTCGGGGAAGCTCACGTCGACCTGCGGGCGCCCGCTCGCGCGGCGACGCGCGATCAGTTCGGGCAGCCGGTGCAACGTCTGCGGGCCGAACACCAGGTCGACATACGGCGCGCGCTCGACGATGGCCGCGCCCTCCTGGCTTGCCACGCAGCCGCCGACGCCGATGATGAGGTCGGGCCGTTCCTGCTTGAGCGCGCGCACGCGACCGAGATCGGAGAACACCTTCTCCTGCGCCTTCTCGCGCACCGAGCAGGTGTTGAACAGGATGATGTCGGCGTCCTCGGCACGATCGGTGGTGTGCGCGCCTTCGGAGCGCGCGAGCACGTCGGCCATGCGGGCCGAGTCGTAGTCGTTCATCTGGCACCCGAAGGTGCGGATGTAGAGCCTGCTCGTCATGAGCGCTTCAGCGGGCCGCGCCGCCGCCCGCGCTGCGCGCGCGTTCGCGTTCCTGCGCTGCCGCCAGTTCGGCCGGGGTGAGGATCCAGACGCGCCCGACCTGTCCGGAAGGATCGCGTTCGACCAGCACGTCGAACGCGCCGGAGAGCGTCGAGGGCATGACGATGCGGTTGTCGGCGTCGTGGATGCGGGCGCCGGCAGCCAGGCGAACCGGTTCGTCGTTCAGCACCGCTTCCGGAAAGACACGCATCTCCAGGCGACCGAGGCGCGCCGAATCGGGGAACGGGCGCACGACCTGCGCACGTGCCGGTCGCGGCGCCATGGACAACGCGAGCGGCACGATCGCCAGGCCGAGCAGCGCACGGCGACGCTGCCCGCCGTGCGGCGCGGCATCGGCAGGCAGGGGCAGGCTGGATCGGTGACGTGGCTGGCGCATCGGAAAGCGACGCCGGGACGAACGAACGGCCTCGGAGTGTACCGAAAAACCGACGGTTTTCGTCAGCTCAAACCGGCCGAAGGGCGTTTTCGGCGGCCCGCCGACCGCTGCGGCTCGCGGGGCGGGGTTGATCCAGGTCAATGGGGAAACTGCGGCTGCGGCGCAAGAATGTTTGCCTACGCAACAATTGTCCGGAAAGAGAGACGGCCGATGAAATCGATTCTCGCCCTGACCGTCAACGGTCGACCGCGCGAAGACCTGGTGCCCGACGGCATGCTGCTGCTGGACTACCTGCGCGAGGTGGTCGGCCTGACCGGCACCAAGCAGGGCTGCGACGGCGGCGAGTGCGGCGCCTGCACCGTGCTGGTGGACGACCGGCCGCGCCTGTCGTGCTCCACGCTGGCGGCCCAGATGCAGGGCCGTCGGGTCGAGACGGTGGAGGGCCTGACCACGGGCGGTCGCATGAGCGCGCTGCAGCAAGCGTTCCACGAGAAGCTGGGCACGCAGTGCGGCTTCTGCACGCCGGGCATGATCACGACGGCCGAAGCGCTGCTGCGGCGCACCCCCGACCCGAGTGAAGACGAGATCAAGGAGGCGCTCGGCGGCAACCTGTGCCGGTGCACCGGCTACGTCAAGATCATCGAATCGGTGGCGACGGCCGCCGCGGCCCGCAAGGTCGCACCATGAGCATCGCGCAACTCGAGAAGACGCGCGTCGGTGCGGTCGGCGTGCGCACACCGCTCATCGACGGCGTCGAGAAGGTCACCGGCCGCGCGAAATACACTGCCGACCTGCCCGCGGTCGATGCGCTGTGCGGGCGCATCCTGCGCTCCACGGTTGCGCACGCGCGCCTGCGCGCCGTCGACACTTCGGCCGCCGAAGCGCTGCCGGGCGTGGTGGCGGTGGTCACCGGGGACGACTGCCGCATTCCGTTCGGCGTGCTGCCGATCGCCGAGAACGAGTTTCCGCTGGCGCGCGAGAAGGTGCGCTACCGCGGCGACCCGGTCGCGGCCGTGGCAGCGATCGACGAAGCCACCGCGGCGCGTGCGCTCGACCTGATCCGTGTCGAGTACGAGGAGCTGCCGGCGTATTTCGACGCGAAGAAGGCGATGAAGCCCGGCGCCGAGCCGATCCACGTCGAGAAGCCCAACAACATCCTGCGCGAGGTGCATGCCGAATTCGGCGACACCGGAGCCGGCTTCGCCGCCGCCGACCTCGTGCGCGAGAAGAGCTACGACTACGCCGAGGTCTGCCACGCGCAGATGGAG